>JAFGRO010000012.1 GCA_016935095.1 Candidatus Woesearchaeota archaeon | reverse complement strand
TATAAAACAAAGAATTATAATAAATAACGGGAGGTTAATAAAATGCATGATTTCATAAGAGCAGAAGATTTAATGTCCGGAACATTTTCCATTGTTGATTCAAAGGACACTATATTTAATGCAATAAAAACAATGAATAAAAATAACACTGACTTTATAATTGTCAAAGCAGGGGGTGTTCCTAAAGGGATTTTTACTGAAAAAGATATTATCAGGATTATAACTGCTAAAAAGGATTTAAATGCTCCTGTCGAAAGTGCAATGACTACCCCTATAATCTCAGCAGACAGCGGAAGCTCATTATTTGAGCTGTTTAAAATAATGAGAGAGAACAATCTGAATAAACTGCCTGTAATTGATGGCAGCGAGGTTCTCGGCATAATTTATAATAAGGATTTGATAAAAGGCATACTTGAAATAAACAATATCTTAAAGGGGCATTTAAGATTCGAGGAGAATACCACAGAAAAGATTGATTCAATTGTAAAAAAAATCCTGAAAAGTTCCGAGCAGGCAAAAGACATTTCAGAGTCATTAAAAGACACTCCCTTAAATGATTCCGTGGAGTTTATTAAAGA
This sequence comes from Candidatus Woesearchaeota archaeon, assembly GCA_016935095.1. GTDB lineage: Archaea > Nanobdellota > Nanobdellia > Woesearchaeales > GW2011-AR15 > WJJD01. Next base: position 52,988 of record JAFGRO010000012.1, on the reverse strand, counting down.
TTATATTGTAAAAAGAACAGACAGGATAACAATGTTAATTGAGACAATAATAAACCTGGCTATACTAGCTGATGAGATAGATATAGATGATGAGAAAAAAACAAAAGAGCTTGATGAAAGAATAGAAAAAGAGCTTGATAAGGCATTAACTGAAATTGAAAAGGCAAAAGAAGAAATAAAAAACGGAACTTAATTTTTAATCCTTTTGTTATTCTAAAGATTTAGTCCACTGTTTTTTTATAATTATTAATTTATTATGTTAACCAATAAAAATGTAAAATTATAAAACAAGTAAATATTAAATAATAAATTGAATAAACTAAAGCATAACATCTTAATGAATTTGGCTTTATAAAATATAATTAAGATGAGATTTATTAAAAGATTATATGCTATTGAAATCACAATACCCATATACCTTACATCTATAATATATGATTTCAAAATGAAAGTTAAATAACCTAAAAGAATATATAAAGGAACAGTGGCTAAACTAAATTGGGATATTCTTTTTTCAAAAATATAAGTACCGAGAATAGATAACCCACCAATAATCATGCCTGTAACCGGACCGAAAACAAAACTCCCCAAAACAGTGCTGAATGTAATGAACTCTATTGCATTTACCATGTGCCTTAACATTGCAACCCTTCCTATTCTTATATATCTAAAAAAAAGATGTTTTAAATAGGCAAAGAAACAGTTTATCCCTACCAGAATAAAGATAAATAAAGGTTTTTTTAATTTATCAAAAACAAAAAAGAGTAATATTGCTAAACTGGTAATTAAAAAATTTCTTACTGAAAAAACTTCTTTATATTTATATTTGGATTTTTTTTTCATTAAAGCTTTTGAGAATATGATGGATATTAAAAATTATCTGATTTTATTTAAGTTCATCTCTCTGAATCTTTTCAAAAAAGGGATTAGTTTTCTCTCAGGAGGTTTTAATTTTTTCAGTCTTTCTTTGATTTCCTCATCAGAAAGTTTAACATTTAGTTTTCTGTTTGAGATGTCAATCTCTATACTATCTCCATTCTGGATTGCAGCAATTCCTCCCTTAGAATAAGCTTCCGGCTCGATATGACCTATGCATGCGCCGCTTGTTGCCCCTGAAAACCTCCCGTCAGTAAGCAAAGCTATTTTTTTATAGCCTGCTCCCTTGATTGCATCAGTCGGAGTGAGCATTTCCGGCATTCCGGGAGCACCGCAAGGACCCATATAAGTAAGAACAATTACATCTCCTTCTTTAATATTTTTCTTTTCAATTGCTTTTAATAAATCTGATTCTGAAACAAAAACCTTAGCAGGGCCTGTATGGACAAGCATATCATCACTTACAGCAGTCTGCTTAACAACAGAAGAATCTGCAATATTGCCTTTTAATACGGCAATTCCACCTTCCTTATGATATGGATTATTTAATGGTCTTATAATCTCATCATCAAACATTTTAGTTTCTCCTGCAATCTGTTTTATTGTTTTTCCATTAACAGTAATTGAATCATTTAATTTATTATTTAATCTATTCAAAACTGCAGGAATTCCTCCTGCTTTGTCTAAATCTTCCATTGCATAAGGACCAGAGGGTCTTATACTGCAGATATTAGGGGTGGTTCTTGCAATCTCATCAAATAAATCAATCTCTAAATCAATCCCAAGCTCTTTTGCAATTGCAGGTAAATGCAATACAGTATTTGTTGAGCCTCCGATTGCCATATCAACCATTATTGCATTAAGGAATGCATTCCTTGTCATTATCTGAGAAGGCTTAATATCTTTTTTAACTAATTCAACTATTCTTTTTCCTGTTTCATAAGCCTGTTTTTTCTTTTTTTCATCAATAGCAAGTGTTGTTGCGCATCTTGTCAAACTCATTCCCAATGTTTCTGTTAAGCAAGACATTGAGTTAGCTGTAAAAAGGCCTGCACATGATCCCGGACCGCAGACTGTACACTCATGCATAAATCTTTCAGCTTGTTCTTTTGTTTTTTTTCCTGATTTAACTTCTCCGATTATAGAAAAATTTGAGATAGGATCATATCTTTTTTCATCTATAATATTTGCTTTCATAGGACCGCCTGTTAGAATAACACAGGGTAAATCAATTCTTCCCGCTGCCATTAACATTCCCGGAGTAATCTTATCACAATTTGTTACTCCAACCCATCCATCTAAAGAATGCGAGAGCATCATCAGCTCAATATTATCTGCAATGTGGTCACGGGAAGGAAGGCTATATCTCATGTTAAAAAACATTGCAATTCCATCGCATATTCCTGGTATGCCCCATTCAAAAGGAACACCTCCTGCATCTCTTATTCCTTTCTTGACTTCTTTAACTAATTCATTCAGATGCACATGCCCAGGAATTATATTATTATAAGAATTAGCCACTCCTATCCATGGCTTGTCCTTAGAAAAATCATCTTTTTTTAGTCCAGCAGACATTAGCAAGGCCCTGTGTGGAAGAGCTTCAATACTTGTCTTTAATCTTGTGCTTTGCATTTTTTATTTATATTTTCAAATATGCTCTTCATTATCCGGCCACATGAATTTTCTTGTCTGCAAGCCGACCTGCTCTATTAGATGATTCTCAAAATCATTCAATTCTGAATTCAATTTTTCAAATCCGTGATCCTTATATTCATTTACCCATTCTTTAGCAAATTTTCCTGACTGAATCTCCTCAAGTACTGATTTCATATTGCTCTTTACAGAGTCATCCATTACTTTTTTGCCGGAAGCAACTGCTCCTTTTCTTGCAGTAAGCGAAACTCTGTTGAGCATTCCCACATTACCATACTTATATGCAAGCGGAGCTATTAAACCATAAAGCTCATGATGGACTTCCCAGTACGCTAACAATGGATTATATCCTGCCTCAACAAGAGTTTCAAATGCTTTTTTTACCATTTCTGTTACGCCGCCGCATAAATCAACCTGCTCACCGAATAAATCTGATTCAACTTCATCTTTAAAAGTGGTTTTAAATACACCTGGTCTTGCAGCGCCCAGTGCCTTTGCAATCGCAAGAATATTATCCCAGGCATTTCCGGTATAATCCTGGTGAACCGCAACAAGAGCCGGAACACCAAAGCCAAGCTCATACTGTGCCCTTACTGTAAAACCTGGCCCCTTGGGAGCGATCATTGAAACATCAATATTTTTTGGTGGGATAATTGTTTTATAATGAATATTAAAGCCATGAGAAAAAACAAGTGTCTTTCCTTCTGTTAAATAAGGCTCAATTTTTTCTTTATATACCTGTGCTTGTGCAGTATCAGCTATCAGCATGAAAATTATATCTGCTTTTTTTACTGATTCGGGAATCTCAAATAAAGTTTCATTCTCTTTCCAGCCATCTCCTATTGCTTTATGCCAGGAGCTTCCTGTTTTTCTTATTCCGAGAATTACATTGAGACCTGAATCTTTATAGCATAGACTTTGGCCTCTTCCCTGAGAAGCATATCCAATCACTGCAATAGTCTTTCCTTTTAAATCAGATTTGATATCATCTTCCTGGATTAATTCTGCAATTATTTTCCCGTTTTTGTCTTTGATTTGTTTTGGCATTTTTTTCCTCCGAATTTTATGAGGAGGTACCAGAATTTGAAAAATTCTCTGTACTCCTTTTATCCGCGGTTCATCCCGGTAGTTCCTGTCCTGCAAATTTCCTTAATCTTGTATTTGCTTATTAATTTTATGAAATTATTTACTTTATCAGGGTCTCCAATTATTTGCAATGTAATTGTATCCTGGCTTATATCAATAATCTTGTTTTTATAAACTTCTGAATATGAGATCAGATCCTCTCTTGCCTTTGAATCATTGTAATAAACCTTAATGAGGCAAAGCTCCCTGACTAAAGAATCATTTTCAAGCTTTTTTATTTTAACAACTTCAATTAATTTATGCAATTGTTTTACTAATTGCTCAAATTCATTTGAGTCTCCTGTAAATGATATTACGATACGGGACATGCCGTATTTTTCAGAACTGCCTACAGAGATTGAATCAATATTAAAATTTCTCCTGTAAAACATGCCTGAGATTTTAGCTAAAACGCCGGGCTCATTATTTACAAGTATGCTTATTACATGGTTTTGCATTTTTTATTCCTCTTTAAAATAATTATCAGGAACACAAGGCCCGAATAATTTATCCAGTGAAGTGTTGCTTTTCAGCATTGGAAGTATGTCTTCATCAGGATTAACTTTTATTTCAACAACAGTTGTGTTCTTTTCATTTATTGATTGATCAATTGCATTTTTTATTTCATCGGATCTTGTTACTTTTATCCCATTTAAAGAGTATGCCTCTGCCAATTTAACAAAATCAGGATTCTGCAGAGATACATTTGATAATTTATTGTCATTAAAAAGGCGGAGCCATTGGGCTACCATTCCCAGATAACTGTTGTTAAATATTATAGGGATTATCTTTATGTTTTCCTGCATGATTGTTGCTAATTCCTGCAAAGTCATCTGGAAGCTCCCGTCCCCATCTAATAAAAAGACTCTTTTTTCAGGATTGGCAATTTTTGCTCCTATGGCCGCAGGCAACCCAAACCCCATTGTTCCCAAGCCCCCTGAAGTGATAAATGTTCTTGGAAGGTTTCTTTTTAAAAAATGGGCTGCAAACATCTGGTGCTGGCCTACACCCGTAACAATAATATCTTTATCATTCAATATATTCTGCAGTTCATATAAGACTTTTTTATGGGAAATAAGTTTTGAATTAATATCAAGGCTGCAACTGCATTTTTTATTCATCCGGATTAATTTACCTGTCCAGTTTTTATAAGGCATTTTATTGGAAATACGGGATAATGCATAAAAAAGATCAGATAAAACAGATTTAACATCACCAACAATTGGAACCTCTGCAGGAATATTTTTCCCGATTTCAGCAGGGTCAATATCTATGTGAATAATTTTTGCTTTTTTTGCAAATTCATTAAATTTTCCAGTAGCTCTATCACTTAATCTGCTGCCTGCTATAATCAACAGATCAGAATTCTGAACAGCATAGTTTGCACATTTCCGGCCCTGCATTCCTATTAAACCCAAGCATAATTCATTGGTTTCAGGAAATGATGCTTTCCCCATGAGTGTTGTAACAACAGGAATTTTTGATAAGCTTATTAGTTTATGAAGCTCATTGCATGCATCTGAGAGAATCACGCCGCCTCCTATAAAAAACAAAGGTTTTTTTGATTTTGATATAAGCTCAGCAGCTGTTTTTATCTGCTTTGAATTTCCTTTCATAACAGGGTTAAATCCCTGAATATTTGAAAGGGATTTTTCATTGTTAAGTTTAGTTTCATATTGAACATCTATCGGAAGCTCTATGTAGACAGGCCCGGGCCTGCCCTCTGTTGCAATCCTGAATGCCTTTAATAATATCTCTTCTGCCTTATCAGCAGACCTTATCTGGAAATTGTGTTTTGTTATCGGCAAAGTTATTCCCATCATATCTGCTTCCTGAAAAGCGTCGCTTGCAATCTTTTTTGTTGAGACCTGCCCTGTAATAACTATCAAGGGAATAGAATCCATGTATGCATTTGTAATGCCTGTTATAAGGTTAGTTGCGCCTGGACCTGAAGTCGCGATGCATACACCTGTTTTTCCAGAAGACCTTGCATATCCGTCTGCAGCATGCACAGCGCATTGCTCATGCCTTACAAGAACATGATATATTTCGTTTTTTCTTTTTAATAATTCATCAAACAAGGGAATGACTGCAGCACCTGGATAACCGAAAATATGCTTTACTCGCTGCTTGATTAATGTATCTATTATTATTTCAGATGTTTTTTTTCCGTTATTGTTATTTGCCATTTTTAAAAGTTTATAGCTCTTTGTTTAAGGTCATTATTCAATTCAAAGAAAAAGACCTTAATTTTTGATGAAAATTATACCACTACCACAACCACAGATACAGAATTTACATTGTATGTTGTGTTTTTCATTTTAATTAAAGCTGATTTTTTAAAGAAAAGCAGATGTTTTATTTAAAGTTTTTGAATTCATTGAATTCAAAAGCCGGAAAAAACATTCTGTTCCTATTTTGTTTGTGAAGAAATTTATTAGAAAGACGAAAAATAATTTATCTGTCTATCACCTTCTTCACATCTTCAATCGCTTCCATTGCATATTTCTATTTTAGAAAATTATAAAAGCTTATCTGATGTATGAATACTAAACATGATTTAATTGCTGAATGGATTAATGTGATTGAAAAGTGAAGATATTATTTACCTCTGCTATCAGGCCTTTTGGAGTTGAGAATGAATTTTCGACAAAAGAAACAAATTATGAAGCAATGTACTCCAATTTAGGAAGAGGCCAAAGCATATGGGTTCCCAGAGGATTGATGAATGAGCCCGCAACTCATTTCATTGCAAATAATATAAATGCATATTCAGTTGTACTGGATCATCCGACTATTGAAGAGTTATTAAAAGAAATAAAAAATGGATTTGATATTGTGGCAATATCTTTTATCACGCCGTATTATCCAAGAGTAAAAATCATGGTCCAGGAAATTAAAAAAGAATTCCCTTCACAAAAAATTTTAATTGGGGGCTACGGTGTAAATACACCCGGAGTTGAAAAGCTGGATGTTGATTATATCTGTAGAGGAGAGGGTGTTGATTTTTTTAAAAAAACATTCAACTTGAGTGTGAAAAAGAGATATGCCAATCCGATTATTAATTGTCTTGATTCTGTAAAGATGTTTGGATTGTTGCCAGTCACTTTTTTTCTTAATGCCTTTTATTTTACAACAGGCCTAGGATGCCCTTTTGGATGCGAATTCTGTGCAACATCCCATTTCTGGAAAAAACGATATAATCCCCTGTTGGAAGATGGCAAACAGGTTTATGAAGATATTAAAAAGATATCAGCCTCGCAGAAATTTCCTCCACTGTTCATAGTTAACCAGGATGACTTTTTAAGGATCACCTCCCGCAATAAAGAAACTTTAGAGCAAATACGAAAAAACAAAGATGTCTTTTTTATGTTCTGCTTCTCAAGTGCATTCTCGATATCACAATACGCGTATGATGAATTAGTTGAACTTGGTATTGACACTGTGTTCGTGGGAATAGAAACAAATTTTCCAGAGGACGGAAAAGATAAAGTGTTTAATAAAGCCAAAAAAATCAACCCAAAAACAAAAAAAGAAGTTGACATTAAAAGATTGATTGATGAATTAGCAGACCATGGAATCAGCACAGTGGGTGCATTTATGTTGAATGTGCCCCAGCATAATAAAAAGAATATAAAAGAAGATATTGAAAAGCATTTGAAATTAAATGTTATGTCCTCACAGTTCTCTACTATTACTCCCTATCCTGGCACTCCTTTTTTTGATAAACTCGATAAAGCAGGTAAGTTGATCTATAATTATAAAGAGACGGGTTTTGATGAAAATGACTGGAAATATTATGATGGCATGGAACTGGTATATAAAAAAAAAGAATATACAAAAGAAGAAGCAAAAAAGTTTTTAGAAGATTGTGCAAGACAGGAATTCCTTATAAAAGGCCCTTCTATAATAAGAAAGCTTCAGATTGAGCTTAAAGGATATCTGAAATATAAAGATTCCGCAAATCCTATACTGAAAAAAAAGGCAGAAATATGGAAAAAGCATTTAAGTTTCGCATTGCCTTTAATCTATGCAACCGGAAAGTATGATGATATTGAAATTACCAAAGATGTGCAGGAAAAAATCAAATCATTTATTAAAGAAATAGAAAATCATATCAGAAAAATAAGTATAATGGATATTGTCTGTGCAGGCATATTGCATGCAATTATTTTGAGGTATAAAAAAAGGTTCTACAAGGAAGACTTTGTGATTCCGCAAAAAATGAAGAGGAAAGTATATAATAATACCAGTCTTCATTAAGTGTACATATCGTGAATCCTGATTTTATGATGTTTAAACACAAGATTATGAATCTCTTCTGTAAAGATATCTTCACTTAATTCCAATAAAGTCCTGATAATGTATTTGAGATGGTGTTTTTTAATATATTTAATAAGCCTGCTGATATCTGTCTCTTCAATTATCTGCTTTATAATCTTCAGCACTTCCCTGTCATTGATATCATTCCTCATTATTCTCTGGATATCTTTTTTTGATAATTTTTTAAGAACATTAAAAATCTGGTCAGACAACTCTATGGGGACGTCATTAATTATCATCCCGAAAAATCTCAATATCAGGTTATTAACATCATCTGCGATATCCTTTGGAAGAGTCAGGTTTTCTCCTGAAACTTTATTTGTTTTTACACAATCGGATATATGTTTTGAGATTTTGTGATATTGCCTTAAAATCTCATTAAAACCCATTCCGTTAAGGCTTGGAGAATAAAAACCTGCATCCCCAAAAAGGAAAATATTATCCAGACATGTTTCTTTCAATACACCTGTCGGATATGTTGCAACTTTCATCTCTATTATCTTGTGTTTTGGAATCCTGAATGTCTTCTGAGCAAAAGACATTAATTTCCTGTAGGTTTTCAAATTAATCTTCTTATTTGAATATTGAAACAGCATTAATTGAGCTAATTTTGGCGCAATTTTTGTAAAGCCAAATACAGAATAATTTTTTTTATCATGTTTAAAAAAGTGCTGATAATTAAAATTATCTACCTTGTCAAACTCTCCGATATAAGCATAGCAATTTATGTATATTGGTAATTCAATAAGATTGTATTTCTTTAAAATAATTGAGTTGATACCGGAACAGTCTATTAAAAGAGGGGCCCGGAATTTATCATTGATTATTAGCTGGTTATTTTTTCTTCTAAATTTTCGAAAAGGGGTATTCTCTAATATTACCGCTTTATTTTTCAAAACCCGCTCTGATAAATATTTTAAGAATTTATGTTCATTAAAACAGATAAAATTGTCCTCAATGATCATCTCATTTATTTTTTTATTATAACTCAATTGAACATGCCATTTACTGAATTCGTTTTCAATAAACGAGTTTGAAAATTTCTCTTTTGTCCACCTGTCTTTATATGTTAACCAGTTTTTATTTGTTGTCCCTATCTTGTTTTTTTCTAAGATAAGCACTGAAAATTTTTCTGAAAGCTCTTTTCCCAATAACAATCCGGCAGGACCGGCCCCCGCAATTATAATATCAAATAATTTCATAGTACTTCCTTATTTTGCATTATTAATAAATTTTACTTTTTTAGACTTGCTTAAGTTAAACAAACTTTATATACAAACTCCTCTTCTATATATTCAATGAAAAAATCTCCTAAAAAACTTTCCCTGAAAATAAACAAAAGAATAATTATCTCAGTTGGGATTGTGCTGCTCCTGTTGCTTTTGTTTAAAAAAATAACTGTCATTGCATTGCTTGCGGTTTCCAGCTTTATAATCAGCTATATTATAAACAATCTACAAATAAAAACCATCGGCCTAGAACTGGTTACTTTATCAGCAGTCATTACAGGAAAAGTCTATGGCCCTTTCATGGGCTTTCTGGTCGCACTTATCCTGATTACATTCCATTTAGTCATGTCAGGATATATCGGCATGTATATTATATGGGTGATTCCAAGCTATTGCCTTGTAGGAATAATGTCAGGAATTTTTAACACATATAATATTTCATTTCTCGGATCTGTTCTTACTGTTGTTTTAAATATAATTTATCTCTCTTTTACTTTCATATTTTCACCTGGAAGACTTGTAAAATTATTGCCTTATTCAATAAGCAATGTTATCATAAATATACTTCTCTTCTCAACAATTGCACAGCCATTGATGAGTTTTATTGGATAACTGAAAAATTAAAATTTCTTTTAAAAATTAATTTAAATTTTGACTTGAGAAAATAAAATATAATTTAATTGAAATTATTTTTTAGGCTTGGGGAGATTGGACAGTTGCTCCCTAATGTTTAACGAGAAGTTCCCCAAGCGCCCCTTGTGATTAAATATTCAGAGGGAGCCATTGAGGGACTTTTACAATCACATAAAGGGCAACGTGAGTTCTCTCTCAATAACTAAAAATATAATAAATAAAAAAGTATAAAATTAATTAAAAAACCAGTTTATTTTCAATAACCAAACAAAGTCTTCTGGGAACTTCCCTTTATTAACTCGTCAAATTTTTTATCATAAAAAACAAGCACAGAATCCGCTATTGGCTTTATTTGCTTCTCAATATAATGCTCATAATCAATCTTGTGTTTTAATTTCTCTAAAGGTTCAGGACCGTCTGTTGTCATAACATAAGAAATGATATTTGATGTTACTTTTGCCAGTTTTCTTGCGGCTTTTACATGGGGGGGTGTTGTTTTTACATAAGCGCTAAGTTTTTTTCTTATTGCTTTTTTATAAACAAGCAGCTCATCATAGTTCCCTTTTTTTAAATTATTAACAAAATCCTTCATGTAATCAGTAATCTCTTTTTTATGAAATATCCTGTCAAGTATCTCCAGCTGGAATTTTTTGGAAAGCTCGGTCCAGTCACGCCTTACAAATTCCAGTCCGGTAAAATCAATCTTTTCTTTTCCATCTTCCAACAATAAGCCTGCATACCTTTTTTTTGCCCCTGTCTCGCTTTTTCTTAACTGGGGCATTAAAAACCGTATATATGTTTTTTCAAACTGCAATTCCAAAAAAGATTTTTTTCCATATTCTTTTTCTACAAAGTCATTGTAATACTTATTTACATAATCAGCAATTTTTTCCCCAAGTTTTTCAGATTCTTCAATAGTCTTTGCATTTGTCTTGATGAAAACAGAGTCTGTATCTGAATAGATATTTTTTACATCATATTTTTCTTCAATGATCTTTTCTGTTTTTTTTACAAAAAATCTTCCAAATGAAGTAATTGCGTTTGCAATCTCAAGATTATAGAACCTGCACATCGGATTTGCAAGCACTCCGAAAAAACTATTCATAGTGATTTTAATTGCATAGCTCTCTTCCTTGTTATTCCTTTTTTTTGCATTATCCCTCATCTGCCATAACCTATGGATAAGCAAGGGCAGAATTCCTTCCTTTTTCAGAAAATGTGCTTTGTTTGGCGCTTCAATCAGTTCTGATTTCTTATAATTGTCAATCCTGTCTTTGCCAACATATCTTAAAGGATCTATATTGAAAGTCCGGATAATGCTTGGATACAGGCTCTTGAAATCCAGAACCGAAACAAATTCATAAATTCCAGGGATTGAATCTCTTACATAGCCGCCTTTGATTCTTGCTTCCCTTTCATTATAATTGCTTGTATTGCATACATAACCCAGCTTCATTGTCTCTCTAATATACAAGCTATCTAAAGAAGCAATTGATGCTTTTACCATATCTAATTGCATTCCGGTAAGCAAAGATCTCTGGACAGTTAAATCAATTAATTTCTTTTTTTTAAGAATCCTGTAAACAAGCTCTGCATCTTTTAAATTATAGTCAGCTAATTCCTGCGGATTGTCTTTAAATAAGCGCTCAATTTCTTCAGCTTTTGTAAATTTATAAAAAGTTTTTAATTTAGATTCCCCAAGAAAGGTTTTTGCCGCTGTATCCAATTTATAATCTTCTAATCTTAAAAAAGAGATTTTTGAAAGCATAATACCATCCAAAACAATCCTGCCTGGAATGTTTGCCCTTGAATCCTTAAAAAAAGAATCATATGTTCTAATAGAGCATTTATCACCAGACCTTCCTATTGTGAAAGGGATTTTATAATGCTCAAATCTCTTTTTCAAAACATTGATATCAAAATCAACAACATTCCAACCCGTGATTATATCCGGGTCAAGCTCAATTATTTTTTCTTTAAAAAAACCAAGCATTGCCCTTTCATTTTCAAAGCTTTTTGCATTTTTTATTTTTTTATCTGAATGTATAAGGACTTCCCTGTAGTTTTCAGAATAAAGCGCTATTGAAAATACCTCTGAGGCAGTCCTGTTTGTCTCTATATCTATTGAGAGGACCCTTAGCTCCGGTTTGAATACAGCCGGCATTAATCCAGGATTTGTATAAATCCTGTCCACTTTTTCTCCTTTTTCAAAATCACCCTCTATTCTTAAAGAACATTTAATATTATTATCAATAAGAAATCTTTGTGCAAACCTTATATCCGCCTCATAGCATCCTATCCCCTTATCCTGAAACTCTTTTCTCAGAACAGGAACCTCTCTTGGTATGTCCAGGATTATCTTCACGACCTTATCTTCATTGAAATCCTTGAACTCCGTTTTTTTAATTTCATAATGCCGCTCTTTGTTAATTTCTTTTGTTTTTTTTAGATCTTTCTCCCTTATAAAAAAATAAGGCCTGTTTTCATTGATTGTAAGAAATGATTCTCCGTTTTCTAACCTGCCATAGAGATAGACATAAGCCTTATTTTCCTTTATTCTGTAAGTTGGATAAACAACAAATCCTTTCATTAAAATTACAGAAGGAATGTCAATTTAAAAATGTAATGAAAAAATTGAAAAGCCTACTCTTTGCTAAGAGTAGACTTCAGAAGAATATTTATTTTTTCTTTTTTTTTTTAGTAGCTTTTTTTTTAGTAGCTTTTTTTTTAGCAGGTTTTTTCTTTTTTGCTGGCATTTACTTTACCTCCTTTTTTTAAAACAAATTATTTCAATAGAATTAATATACTAATTTGTATTTAAAGTTTTCTAAAATCTAATAAAAAAAATTTCAGATTATATTACAAATTTTTTGTTATCAATTGATTTCTCTTTTTAAAAACCCGGATGACTTGTTTTAAAATTTGTTCAGATTTTTTCAGCATAAACAAATAATTTAAAAAACAGATATGTTTTTCATTATAAGATAATGAAACGTTTAGCTATAGTTGACAAGACCAAGTGCAAGAATAAAGTAGACTGCCCTTTTATCTGCGGAGGAGTTTGTCCTGTTAACAGATCAGGGAATGAATGTATAATTGAAAGCAGTGATAAAAAGGTTGAAATAAATGAAGAGCTGTGCATTGGCTGCGGTATCTGCCCTAAAAAATGCCCTTTTGAAGCAATTAAAATAATTAATCTTCCTGAAGAACTTGAAAAGGAGCCTATTCACAGGTATTCAAAAAACGGTTTTGCATTATATAATCTGCCAATTCCTGTATTTGGTAAGGTTGTAGGTATAATAGGTATAAACGGGATCGGAAAAACAACTGCTATAAAAATTCTGGCAGGAGTCTTAAAACCTAACTTAGGCAAGATGAATGAAGAAGCAAAGATTGATGAAATAATTGAATATTTTAAAGGGACAGAAGCGCAGCTGTTTTTCCAGAAAATCAAAAACAATGAAATTAAAATTTCATATAAGCCGCAGCATGTTGACATGATTCCCAAACAATATAAAGGGAAAGTCATTGATTTATTAAAAAAGGTTGATGAAAAAAACCAGTTAAATCAGACAGCGGAAAGATTAGAAATTACAAAGATTCTTGAAACATCCATTGACAATATATCCGGCGGTGAATTGCAGAGAGTAGCGATTGCCGCAGCTGTATTAAAAAAAGCTAATCTTTATATTTTTGATGAATTAACATCTTACCTTGATATTAAGCAAAGATTGAAGATTTCAAAATTTATAAGAGAGTTAGCGGATGAAAATACTGCTGTTATTGTGATTGAACATGATCTGATTGCATTAGATTATATGGCAGATCTTATTAACATAATGTATGGTAAAGCCGGCTGTTATGGTGTTGTCTCTTCTTTAAAAGCAGCTAAAAACGGGATAAATACTTTTCTGAATGGATACCTTAAGGAAGAAAATATAAGATTTAGAGATCATAAAATCAAGTTTGAGGTCAAGCCGCCTGTTAAAACCAAGGAACAAACATCTTTAATCAGCTGGCCGGAATTCAATAAAAAGCTCGGTAATTTCAGGCTTACTGCCAATGAAGGTGAAGTTTACATTAATGAAAAGGTTGGTGTGCTCGGTGAAAACGGGATCGGAAAAACAACTTTTGTAAAATTATTAGCAGGTGTTATTAATCCTGATGACAAAGAAATCAAGCTTAAAGTAAAAGTCTCGTATAAGCCGCAGTATATTGAAAATGAGTCAGATGAACTTGTTGTTAACATTCTAAGAAATGCAATCACTAAATATGAGATTGAATTGATAAGAGCCCTGAACCTTAAACCTCTGTTTACAAAAAGGATTAATGAACTGTCAGGCGGTGAATTGCAGAAAGTTGCAATTTGTGAAGCGCTTGCTAAAGAATCTGATTTAATTTTATTAGACGAGCCTTCAGCTTACCTTGATGTTGAGCAGAGGTTAATCATCTCTAAAGTCATTGCAAATATTGTTGAGAAGAGAAATATTTCATGCTTGGTTGTTGATCATGACTTACTCTTCCTTGATTATCTCTCAGACAGGTTGCTTGTGTTTAAAGGTGAACCTGCTGCATATGGAATCAGTGAAGGCCCTTTTTCAATGGAAAAAGGCATGAACAACCTGCTAAGGGAACTGAGCATTACTCTCAGGAGAGATGAAGAATCCAAAAGGCCGCGCATAAATAAGCTTGATTCTGTCAAAGACCGTGAGCAGAAATCTTCTGGAAAATATTATTATTCCTGAATATGAAAATCAATAAATTCATTTTTATTGTCTCAGTCATTAGCTTATTTTTTGTATTGTTCTTTTTTTCAGTCTTCTACACAATCTACAATCTGCCCTTTTATGAATACGAATATGAGAAATATGATATATATTCATTATTCGGAAAAGAAAAAACCATTTCTGTAACAAGGAATTTATTTAATTACTTTAAAAATAAAGAATATTTAGATAATGTGTTTTTTAATGAAGAAGAAATCTCTCATTTATATGACGTTAAAGTGCTGATAAATAAATTTTATGTGTTCTATCTTTTTAATTTAATCTTATTTATAAGTTCATTATTCATAGTTTACAGACTAAAGAAAAAAAGGTTTGTGAAAAACATTGCAAAAATCCTTGTGTATACAGGATTATTTTCAGTTTTATTAATCATTTCTGTTTTTATTTTTTATAAAGTTACCGGCTTTTATTTTTTATTTGAAAAATTCCATGAAATACTATTTACAGGAAACTATTCTTTTGATCCAGGAGTTTCAAACATGAAAGCAATGTTCCCTGATGGATTTTTTATGGATATGAGCTTTAGGATTGGATTCATTTTTGTTTTAGAGTCAATGATTGTATTATTAACAGGAATTATATTAAAAAGAAAAACAGGATAAAAATTACCAATTATTAAGATTAAATTCAGGCATTCATCCCCTACCAAAAAATAGGGGTTTTCTGCTGAATTGAATTAATGATCAATATATTTCTTCATACAGGCAATCCACTAAATCAGATTCTGTTATTTCAGTTGCTGTATCGGTTCCTGTCTCGCAGGTCTCAAAAAGCTGCATTATATTCTCTCCGAATTTGGAATGAGGCTTATCAGGATCATAGAATTCAAGATATAAATCCCTGCACTTAATATGCCTTTTTGCATCTTCTCTTTTACACAATTTATTAAGCTGAGTATTTCTTTCTTCACAGGTATCAAGGCTGTTATCTTTGTTTACTTCATTAAATTTTGTTTTAAAGCATTTTATATTCTCAACTTCATTATAGATTAGTATTGCTTTTTCAAAATATTCAAAATCATAAAAATAAAAATCATTTATTACCAATGAAATTCTCAATTTTTTTAATTTTCCTGAAACACAATTAGTTATTCCAATTGTACTTCCAAAAGGACGTGAATATTGTGAAGATTTCATCTCAACCCTGATATCTGAATTCTTTAAATAAGCTGCTGCATCAATAAATTCATATTTACCTGAATTTTCCATATAATCCAATACATCAAGAATCGGTCCTAATCTTTCACCAAGATCTTTTCCAGCAGGCTGAGGCATACATGAAGAACAAAAAACAGCAAATAAGATTATCAGAAACAGAAGATAATGAATTTTAAAGCAATGTGTTTTTTTCATTAGAGTAATTGCAACAAATCAGAATTAATATATTTTGCTGTATTGCATTTTCATGCTCTTCCCCTGCTCTCTCCATAAACTAATCCCTGCCCAATTAAATGCGCAACCCTGACTGGCTCAGGAAGGTGTGAATGCGTACATGTGACCTTCAAAATCTGTTTTGCTTTTTCTTCAGAAATGCCTTTAACCTGGAAGAATATTTTTTCATAAGAATTTATTTCTCCTGCTTTTTCCAGTAATTTAATTTTTTTTCCCATCCCGATTTTATTTAATGCTTTTTTGATTTTATTTAAGTCAGGATAATCTCTCATGACAACAATCACAGGAATTTTGGTTTTTTTAAATAAACGCTCAATATCAACTATATTAAAACCTCCGAGCGCAATCCCATCCAATAAAACAGAGTGAATTGATTGTTTAAATTTACAGTTATTAATCATTTCAATTAGTTTAAAAGTTGCGTCATTGCCATCTACATTGACTTTTGTTGATAAGATTCCATCTAAAAATTCCCCTCCCCTGAACAAAGTGCCGACCACCAAAACAGATTTATCTCTGAATTTATCAAAAGGGGAATCATCTATTCCTAAAACTCGGATTTGTTTTTTCATTAATAATTAATATAATTACTAACCTTAAAAAAATTATTTATTTTCGAAAATTATTTATATCAGAATATAAGAAATAAATATATTCAAAATATAAAAGAGGTAAAATATAATGGCAAATGCAAAAAAACTGGACATGAAATCTTTTGCAGATATTATCCAGAAGATTACTGTTGCAGGTGAATTAATCAGTGCAACGCAAAAGGAAAAGCAATCTGTAATGGATGAATTCAGCAAAGAGATAAGTAGATTCAAAAGCGGAAAAATTTCGAAAAAGTCATTGGCCGCATCTGCAACAAAGACTAATAAGGAAATAGCAAAGCTTGATGCAAAAATCAGGCAACAAATTAAAAACATGGGTGTATTAGCAAGCAGATTGAGAAAATTAAGTGTAAGCCAATCTCCAAGAAAACTTACAGCAAGTGTAACAAGTGTTAGTGCTCCTAAGAAAAAAAAAGCAGCTAAGAAAAAAGCTGTTAAAAAAAAGGCAGTTAAGAAAAAAGCAAAAAAGCCCGCTACGAAAAAAAAAGCAGCTAAAAAGAAAGCTAAGAAAAGACCCGCTTCCAAAAAAGCTGTTAAGCAGGTAACAGAACAACCTAAAAAATAAATTTTTTTTATTTTATTTGATTTTTCTTGTAAAGCTTATAAATCCTGTATGACCTAATTGTCTTGTCTTTGGTCTGACTTTTCTTTGCTTGATTTCCCATTCCTTTTCTGAGATTTCAACTGTTTTCAGATGTATAAAATCACTTGTAAGAGCATTTACAAAGTCTATTGCCTGCGGAATGCAAGGTGAATATGAAATCAAGAAGCCTCCTGTTTTCAGTGATCTAGATGCATGCCCAATTACTTTCCATGGCTCCGGCAAATCCAATACAACCATATCAAGGTCTGTTTCATCAATTCCCTCATAAATATCTTTGTTTTTCAGGATTAAATTTTTCAGGCCTAAAAATTCAATATTTTTTTTTACAAATTTAAAAAAATCTTCTCTTAGTTCATAGCTGTAGACTTTTTTGCAGATATGGGCTAAAAAACATGCCAATGCACCGCTTCCAGAGCCTGCATCCAAAACAACAGATTCCCTGCTAACAGCAGTTTCCGCAATGATTATGCCGATGTCTTTTCTTGCAATAATCTGAGCGCCTCTTTTTATTTTCATATAAGAGTCAATAAAAAAAGGGTCAAATACACAGAACTCATTGCCGGTGTTGCTTTTCATGATATCTCCCGGCTTTGAGTTTTGTAAATCAGATTTTTTGATAAACCCGAATTCTGTGTGAAAATCTTTATCTAAATCTCTAATATAATATTTTTTTCCTTTACATAGCAGGATTTTAGTTATGGGATTCATAGAATATAAAGAATTTCATTTAATTTTTAAACTTATAGAAAATAAATCAGATATATTCCATTTTTCTTGATCTTATTAACATTAACCTAAATATTCTGAATCAAATAATGAATTTACATCCTTAACTTCAAATTTTTCAGTTTTTTGTTCATTTTCCAAGATTCCGTTGTATTTTGCAAGGTCTAATCTGGAAATATCCCCTAATGCCAATTCATCTGCTAAATTATATGTAGATTCTAGCAAGTTTATAACAATTTCATCTGAAGCCTCAACTCCCATAAGATCAAAAGAATGTTTTAATTCATTATTTGCCCTTAATAATAATTTAGTAACTGTGAGTAACTGTGTCAGTTATTTCTTTATTATTAATAAATGTGTCATAAAGTGATTTTTTTTCATGAGTAATACTATATGGATTTTCATATTGAATATTGGCATTTTTCGCCTTATATAGCCATATAGTTGAATAATACATAAAACTGGCAATATGAATTCTCATGCTGGAAGAAACAACTGAATAAACATCATTTTTTTCTATACCAGCCATTTCATATAATGAATTTATTATTCTAAGTGTGTGAGTATAAGCATTTAATTCGTCTAAAAAATGCGTAAGTGGTTGTGTATTCTCCTTGTCTACATATGCATATGTTCCAACACTTTTAAATTCTTCATCAATATAATCAGCAATATTAATATGGTAATTTTCCAATCCATAATATTCTCCTTTGATATAGGTATAATCCTCATAATATTTTGGTGTCTCAGATTCTGAACCAAAATAAAATATATATGGGTCTCCTACTCTTCTATAAATATAGGTATTTAGTTCTTCTTTTGCATATACTTCACCGATGCCTACTGGAACAGATAATAAATGGATACATTCATGGTATGCAAATGCTATATCTAAATTTTCATTATAATTAGATAATGGTTTTACCTCATTTTCATTTCCGGTCAGCCAAACATTAAAATCTTTGTCAGAACATTTATTATCTTCTAAAGAGAATTTTGTTCCGCAACATCTCATTAGGACATCTGAAATTCTAATATGTGAATCCTTGAATATTTCAATAAACATATTTATGTCTTGATTGGTGTGTTCAATTCTAGGTCTGATCTGAACCTCTTCTTGATTAGTGTCATCAGAAGAGGGAATACATGAACTCATAACAAACAAAAATAAAATAAAAAGAATAAAGGGGATTATATTTTTTTTATTCATCTTAATAATATTCCAATAGTAAGGTTTATTTATTAATTTTTCCAATGACCTCTGGAAAAGGCTTGTAAAAATGCTCTTTATATGCCAGCAAAGTCTCGTAATCTTTTATTATATCTGAAAATTCAATTTTAATCTTATTTACAGTATAATGGAAATGCCTGTGATCATCCGCTGCAATATAAAATATAAAATCCCATGTTCCCAGACATTTCACTGCCTTTAGAATGAAGGGATTGGATTCCGCAAATTTGTGAAGCTTCCTGTCATGCTCTTTTGTAAAATTCTTTGACCTCAAAAGAAAAGTATACCAGTGATATTTCAGCCTGTTGAAATTCACAATGCAGGTATATTTCCTTATGACTCCATTTTTATAGAGGTTCTTCATCCTGTAGCTGATTGCCTCTCCGGTCATATTAAGCTTCTTTGCAATATTATAAAAAGGAGTCCTGGCATCTTCAAACAGAATGTCCATTAATTTCATATCAATCTCATCAAGCTTGAATTCCTTTAATAATCTAAATCTTTTGCTGCATCTGATATTTGCATCATTATATATCCTTTTAGGGATATGTGCGGAAAGATACCCTTTTATCACATGCATTGTCTCTTTTTCCATAATCAGCTCAGGAAAAGAGGTTATTATCTCGGTTAACCTGTCATCGAATTCTTCAAGAGAATGAGCAAGTATCACAATCTCGAAATCATACCTGTCTGAGTATTCAATAACTTTCCTTACATATGGCTTTTGTTTTAAATATTCTACAAATGAATATTTTTTGTCTAACCTGCGTTCATCAATCCCGATAAAAACATGAAAATCATAGAATCCAAAATTCCTTATGTTTATCTGGGGGACAAAACCCAGAATGAGCTTTTTTTTCTGCATTCTCTGTATCCTGTATTTGACTGCATCTCTTGACAGGCTGACTGTTTTCCTTAGCTGCGAAAGGGGAATCCTGCAGTTTTCTGAGATAAGCGATAATATCCTTTTGTCCTTGACATCAAACTTAAAAGACTCCTGTTTGCTCTCCTCATTTATCCTCGAGAATAATAATTCTTTTTCCATTTTTATATTATAATCAAAAATTTATATTTAAATTTTTTTGTTTTTAATAAAAATTTCATAAGTAATTTCTAATATTTCTATTGCTTAATATATATTGAGAGGTATAAAAATAAAACAAGAAGGAGGTCCTAAAAAATGAACCTTGAAGAGACTGTTGAAAAAGAACATAGAACATTTACTGAAAAACATCCAAGATTAGCTGAAACTGCAAAATTGTATGGCAGATATCTGGCAGATACTGTAAAAAACGCTTATAAACATGTAATTGGCCAGCTTAAAGATACAAGGCTCTACAAAGGCCTTTTTCTTGATGCACTCGGAGACATTAACTATTTTGCAGACGCAATAGGGCCCGGGTTTGCAGCAGCAGCAGAAATAGGGCTTGATCCGATAGTAGGAGGCCTCCAGGTAAAGGCTATAGCAGATTTTTATAAAAAGGATCTTAACTGGCTTGAGAGATTTCTCCTTCAGGTTATTGGTTTTACAGAAGAAACAATACCTTTTGCCACAGACTGGATACCCACAATGACAATAGCAAATACATATGTCCACGTAAAAAAAACAGCAAAAAAACAGATTGGATTGATGAAAGGTACATTAAAAGGATTATATGAGATTGTAACAAGGCCGCAGTATAAGTTTGCTGAACAGCCTGCATATATCACTTAATTTTTTTAATGTTAAAGGTGATGAGATTGTAAAATAAAAATTATCTGAAAAAAAATAAGACAATTTTTTGGTTGTTTCAAATTCAGACAATAAAAAATAAATGGAGGTCAAATAAAAATGTCATTAACAATGATAACAATCGCAACAATTATTTTAATTACCTTTTTTGCAGGTATTAAAATAATAAGGCCAACTGAAAGAGGAATAGTAGAAACACTTGGAAAATTTTCAAAAGTGGCACAGCCCGGATTTAACTGGATTATTCCGGTTATCCAGAGAATAACAAAAGTCAACATTACAGAAAGAATGGTTGACATAACAGAGCAGATAGCTATAACAAAAGACAAATTGAATTGCATAGTAGACGGCATTGTATATTATAAAATATTAGATGTAAGAAAGGCAATATACAATGTAGAAGATCACAGGCTACAGCTTGCCTCTCTTGCCAGCACAACATTAAGGGCAGTCATCGGCCAGATGACTTTTTCAGAGGCCAATGAAAACCGTGACCAGATCAATACAAAGATTGAGAAGATACTGGACAAAGAGACAAATGACTATGGTGTTGATGTCTTAAGAGTTGAAATCCAGAAAATAGAGACACCAAGAGATGTCCAAGCAGCTATGAATGAAGTAGTAAAAGCAGAGCAGAAAAAGATTGCAGCAAAAGATTTTGCAACAGCAATTGAAACAGAAGCAGATGGTAAGCGTAGAGCTGAGATTAAAAAAGCAGAAGGTGTACGACAAGCAAAAATACTTGAAGCACAGGGTGATGCAGAAGCAATAAGAGTCAAGGCAGAGGCAAAAGCAGTTGCAATAAAAGTAGAAAATGAAGCAGCAGACAGATATTTCAAGGGAAATGCAAAAATCTTTAAGTCACTGGAAACAGTAAAAGAGACTTTCAACAAAAACACAAAGCTGATAATTGACAGCAAAAGCAACGTTAACACAATAGTAACTGATGTCACAGGAGCAAACATCGTTCCGGTGAAAGAAAAGAAAAAGAAATAATTAAGTAAATTTTTTTATTATTTTTTATTTCCAAAAACATCCTCAACAATCTTTCTTCCCCAACCAACTCTAACTAATAATTCAGTAATCTTTTCCCTGGAATCGCCTTTGCCCAGTCTTAAATTAATGTATTTCTTGATTTTATCAAGCTTATCATCAATCACATGAACCTTAAGCATCACCATGTCAATATACTCATCTGCCCATTTTTTCTTTAATAAGTCATTTGTAATTATTTTTTTAGTATAACCTTTTGCAAATGCCTCTCTTATGTAAGAATCCAGTGCAACAAGGTATTTTATGTCATTGGATTTGAAGTTTTCATTAATAATTTCATCAATAATGTCAATTCCCCATCTCGCATTTACCAGTGTCTTTTTAATATTCGTGCTTTTATCGCCTTTTATTAATCTCATATTTATATAATCTCTTAATTCCTCTAAATGCTTTTTTTCACTGAATTTAGTGAAAATCAACAAATCAACAACATCTTCACTATATCCTTTTTCCAGTAATTTCTGCTTTGCCTGTTTTTCAGACATGCCCCTGTTAAATAGTTCCATTAATAACCCTTCAATCTCTTTCTGGTCGGATTTAATCCTTGTTTTGAGTTTAAATATAGCTGTATTAACTATAGATTTCGGCCAGCCTGCATTAAAAAGAGTATCTTCAATTTTGTCAGTTTCAATATCCTTTACTAGTTGATACAGGATATACTTATTAAGAGAATCCTTACTTGAAACAATATTTGCTTTATTTAAAACCAAATCAACATCTTTATCCTGCCATTTTAAAGGTCTAAGTCTTTTCCTTATTTCATCATGGGTAAATCCTTTTAGGTGCTGATCAATGTAATCCTGGAGCTCAAATAGTTTTTTCATATATTCAACATCTCCTATATTTGTAATTACTATATCTACAATATATTCAGGCCATCCGAGTGAATCGAGCTCTAATCTGATTTTGTCTTTTGAATTTTCATGCATCGCGAGTGTGTTTGCATAGTTCTGCAATTTCAGTAACATTGCATCTGTAATCTCAACTGGATGAACCGGATGAGTTATTTCTCTTTTCAGATTTATTTCTTTTTTTAGTGGTTTTTCCGGTTTAATCTCTTCTTCTTCTAAACCTGTTGGAACTGCTTCTTCAGGTTGTGCCTGTTTTGCTTTTGTCTTTGAAACCTGCATCAGATATAATCCTGTAATTGTTATCCCGAGCATTATTATTCCAAATAAAATCGGGATGAAAACAGGTAATTGTGCAGGCTCTTCTATCTCAGGGCATGGTCCGCACGGACCGCCGCAGTCTATGTCCTCTTCTCCCTGGTTTCTAAGGTTGTCATCACATGTTGCACATGCCCTGCAAGAACCGCCGCAGTCTATTCCTGTCTCTCCCTGGTTCTGTATTCCATCATTACATGTTAAACATGCATCACACGGGCCGCCACAATCTATTCCCTCTTCTCCCTGGTTCTGTATTCCATCATTACATGTTGGGCACGCATCACACTGGCCACCACAGTCTATTCCGGCTTCATCCTGATTTTTTAAACCATCGCTGCATGAAGGAACATAACATACTTTGCTTCCAGGATTACAGTGGCTGCTTCCACAATCAGTATCAATTTCACAGTTTTTTCCAAGAGCACACTTTTTCAGGATTCTTGAGCCGGCACAGATTCCGCCGCAGTCTACATCTGTCTCATCCTGGTTAAGCTCATTGTCATAACATGTCTCAAATACAGGAGGACCTCCGGATGACCTTCTTGAAGTAGATTCATCATCACTGCTGGAACTGCTTGAACTTCCTCCAGGATTTCCTCCGGGAGATGAACACCCTTCATCTACAGAACCATCACCATCATTATCAATGCCGTCTCCGCATGTTTCCTGCATTTGAGAGTCTTCCACAAGAACAAACAGCGAGAAACCATTAATTGAAGCTGAAACAATGTTATTGGCTGCATCTCTTGTTACACCAGAATACAAAGTATAATCAGTATAATTTGTCTGGTTATTTGAAAAATCAAACCCAAGCTTGTAAATCATCAGTGCATTTTCATTGCTTAGATTTATATTTGTATAATTAAACTCAGCAAGATAAGTCCCGTTGAAATTATCCTGTATTTCAATTGCATAAGCATCTCTAGGGATATATCTTTCAGCCGGGCCAAGACTAATATTAGAGTTATTCAGCTGCGATACATTAACATACTTTGCTGTAATATTAATTAACGGATTATCGCTTATATTTACATTTTGTAAAGTTGCACTAAACTTTGATGCATTATTTGCAAATTTAACATAGTAGAGATAATTGCTGAATATAGTGGAATTTATCTCTGTGCTTGAAGAGCCCTGTGAATAAAGATAACCAGACGCATTTGTATATTTCACGCTTATAACCTCTTCTGAGCTCAGGCTTACAGACTGCACAATTGAATCAAAGACATAGGCATAAAAACTCACATCAATATTCTCATCAAAATCCTGGCCGTTTCCGTGGATATCACTGCATATAATATGATAAGTATAATTTCCTGTCCCTGAAAGATTAATCAGGCATGATGCTATGCTTCCATATGTTGTGCATTCCTCTTCTGAATCAGAATAATCAATATCATCTTCTGAATAAACACATTTCATATATTGCTCTCCTGATACATTAATTGTAATATTCCCAAAATTTTCACTGGTGTAAGAATAAGTTGTATCTTCTCCAACACTTAACAAGGCTGTTTGAGGCGGATAAATGTCCATGTATATTATGCCATCGCTTGACTTTGTTGTATTTAACCCGATATTACTAATTGCCCTGACATCAAAATAATATTTATACTGATGTGATAAATTAGAGTGGTTCAGGTCAAAGTATTCTGTAATTGATGTTGTTAATCCGATATTTGTCCAGTTGATTAAATTTATTCTGGGGCCATTGTTGAATGTATATTGGATCCTATATTCATAACGGTTTAAACCTGATTCATGGTCAGAAGACTGTGTCCATTCAGCATGTAATCTTGTCCCGTCATATGTGACAGCACCATCATCAGTAATATTGAAATCCGCAGGCGGTGTTGTATCCACGATTACTGTCTGGTTCAATAAATCACTGTAATAATAATATTCATTAGAGAGGTTTGCATTATTATAAACCCTTAACATGAATTTATAGCAATAACCGTTTCCCATAGTATATTCATAACCAGATGTGCCGGTAACGTCTGCTATAAAGTTTTCAAATAGATAATTTCCTGTGCATGAATTACTGCTGTACTCTGATCTTGCATACCATAATTCTGCATTTTTTATACCTGATTCATTATCCTGGCCCTGGGAAAAGTTTAAAGTAACTATATTTGTTGTATATGTTCCTGCAGTATAATTAATATCTCCGCCGCCGGGGCTTGTTATATCTACTGTAATTCCGTTTGAGGAATTCCTTTGAGACCATGCTCCATACCCGTTTTTTGCCCTTACAGTGAAATAATAAGTCCGGTTTTGCTCAAGGTCAAGTTCTGTATATGTCTTTTCAGTTATGCTGCCTGAGACTGTTTCCTGAAGAGTAGTATACCAGCCTGTCTGAGGATAAGGAGCAGTGCCTATTGCAATCTCATATTCAGATATGCCTGATTCTTCATCTGTTGCATTCCATCTTGCATATAATTCAGTGTTTGTGCTTGTATACGCCCCAGAATCGAGGAGTGAGGACATTAGGGGAGGAGTATTATCTATATATACAATACCGTCACTTGAAGAAACATTGCTGTAGATTCCCGCATCATTTAATACTCTTACATTAAAATAATATACCTGCCCGTGAACAAGATCAAGCTCCTGTGTAGTTACACTATTTGAAGTTGTATTTGTCCATTCAATCAGATTATTCCATCCTGAATTTGGATAAACTGCAATGCCAACTGCATACTCATAATGATCAAGGCTCGTTATTGAATCTGTATATTCTGTCCAGATAGCGCTTAAATTCTTGTTTGCTGTTATTTCCCCGCTATCATTTACCTCCAGATTAAATTCAATATTTTCATCAAGAGTAAAATTATTAAAATAACTTGTATTGGTCCTGCCAATAAAATCATCAACATTAAATGTTAAATTATAGCTTCCCTCATCCTGTGCAAAACTCAAATTACAGGTATATAATTTACTTTGGCCGCTGCAGCTTATATTATTGTTATATGTATACAAATAAGAAGATATACCCAGTGTTACATTAACAGACAGGCTTGAAATATTTACCTGGTAATTATCCATTACATTAAAACTTATTAATCTTGTACCTGTAGGAGATTCAATCATTGACAGATTAAATTCAGGGTCAGATATATCATATGTTATATATAGATATGATGCAGAGCCTTCATTATCTTGATTATCTTTGCCCTGTACTGAAATTGTATTGTTTCCGGAAAATAGACTTATTGTTACATTAAACCAGCCGCTTGGATAGCTGCTGTTATATACTCTTACAACAGTGCCGATTGGAACATCACTTTCAAGATTCTCACTAAGATTAAGCTGCAGTTCATTTCCAATATCATCCTGCCTGTTTATGTGATACCTGGAAAAATAGGTTTTATTATGGTTTGACAATTCTATATATCTTCCGGATGTAAAATTGTTTTTATTAGTGAAAGTGTCAGGAATAGTTATCTTGTTTGAACCATTTAATTTAGAAGTAGTTGTGGTTGTTTGCCAGATATATCCTGAAGAGATTATAGTGTAGTCATAATAATGAGCAACTTCAAATGATTCACTGACTACATCAACACTTACATTCATGCCTGATTCATTTAAATAGCCAATAATATCTTCAGTTGAAGAGGTTGTAATATCTGAAATTGCCCATAATCTTGGATTTACAGGAGAAGTAATATCGACGCAGTCATTGCTTAGACAATTATATCCTTCAGAGCATTGTAAATCTGAACTGCAGTCAAACCATATTCCCTGGTAACAATAATCATAATCACTATCACTATCTGCATCAACACTATCCGTACTGTTGTAACATATACCTTCATCTATGCAGTCATTGGCATTATCACAACAGGCCCTGTCTGCTGCTAAAGATGAATAACTATTGTCCATGGAAGAATCCGCTGACCTGTTTGTATAGAATTCACTGGAATCATCACCGCAGCAACTTGAATAGTATTCTCCATCATTTAGATATTCCCAGGTCCATGTTGAATTATAACATGAAACTCCATCGCATACCATGCCTAAATAATTATCGCATTCTGTTTTATTTGAGTCATTGTCATCCCCTAGTCCGCTGAGAACATACATGCTATTGATAAAAAGGATTAAAGCTAACAATATTAAGAAGAAAGTTATTCTCCTTGTCTGTAGTTTTGCTATATTGTTCATATTATATCAAGCTTTCCTTTTTTTATTTTTTTATAATCCTGAATTGTTTTGTCAATGTTTTTCGGATTTATTTTTAGTTTTGCGGATTTTTCTTTGATCTTATTAATAACAGGATCATTATCTGCAAGTTCTTCTGGCTGGATTTTTTTTAATAAAATGCCCTCATCAGAAATAGAATAAACAATAAATCCAGTAGTTTCATCAATATCAAGCTCTTCTCTTATCTCTTTGGGGATAACTATCTGGCCGCGCTTGTCTGCCTGTACTAGCTTAGGGTATTTTTTCATTTTCTTAACAAAATGGAAAAGCTCAAAAAAAGAGTTTACTTTTTTTGTTGTTTTTTCATTGTTAATTCTGAATATCAGAATATTATTCTGAGATTAGTATATTATTTATTAATATCAGTATATAATTCTGAATATCAGAAAACTAGTATATAAATTTTGTGGTTTATATTATATATCTACTAAAATATAGTTAATAAAATTTATATAAGATTATATCCAGAATAAGTTTAAACTTATCCAAAAAATTGAAAAAGGGAGGAATTTAAGATGAAGTTAAGTAAATTAATTTTCTTAGCTGTATTTATTTTAGCATTAATTAATATAGCAAGCGCAACAAGTGTTCAATGCTGGACATATGATGATAACCAGACCGGGTGTGAAGAGAACAGTGATTTATGTACATGGATGTCAGACCAGTGGGGAAGCTGGTGCAACCAGAAAGGATGCTGGAATTTCTGGAACCAGACAGGCTGCAATAATGCATCTGCTTCAGGAATGAGCTGCCAGTGGAAGGCCATGCCCTCTTCTGGCTGGTGCGAAGAAAAGGAATGCTGGAATTTCTGGAACCAGACCCTGTGTGAACAATATAACACTTCAATGGGGTGTCAATGGGATTCTTCTAATAACAACTGTTATAAAAAAGGTTGTTGGGAATATAATTCTTATTCAAACTGCATTAACGCAGATGACTTTAAAGGAGATGATTGTCAATGGAATTCCAATGGAAATTACTGTTATGAAGAAGGATGCTGGAATTATAATACTAAAACAGATTGTGAAGATTCCACATTAGATTGCATGTGGGACACATCAGGGCAGTTCTGTGAAGAAGTTAATTGCTGGAACTGGGATTACAACTCAACAGGATGTTTAGATAATGAATTTAATTTAAGCTGTGAGTATCATGATCCATGGTGTGACATGAAGGGATGCTGGGATTACCAAAGCCAGGATCAATGCAATAATAAAACAGAGTGTAATTGGAAGATAAGTGATGACCCTAATGCTGGCTGGTGCGAACAGGCTGGCTGCTGGAACTGGGATTATCAAGGTGCAAATCTATGTATGAATGCCAGTGCAAATGTAAGCTTAAATTGTATTTGGAATGATCCTTGGTGTTATGAAAATTTCACAGCAGGCTGTTCAATGCATGACGGCAAAGAAAAAGATTGTATGGATACAGGATATTGTTTTTATGATATTGGAGATAACCTCTGTAAAGACCCTATGGACCATAATATTGCCGGATTTGATCCTGATCAGGACTTTATGAATCCAGACTGCTGGATTCTTGACAGAAATGAAACACGATGCAACCAGACTTTTGGCTGCACTTATAATTCAACATTAGCAGGATGTATGGAGAACTCTACTGCAAATCCTAATATTGTAGATGGAATCAAATGCAGTTTTATTAATGATTCTGATTTCTGCAATAAAGTGCCGTTTTTAGGAGGATGCTGTGCCTGGAACGGTACAGATTGTACAAAAGCACCTATGTCTACAATGTGCTGGGACAATATGGAAGATCCTGGAGAAGGTATGTATTTTTGCGAAGATTATAATGTTATCTCAAGCCAATCTAATTGCAATAAAATTGCGGGCTCTCCCTGGTTTATGCCGTGTGAATGGGAGAATTCCTCTTCAAAGTGCAGGTTCAGGATGAATGATAAAGATATAGAAGACATTAAACAGATAACTAATAAAAAAGAATGCGAACAGGCAGGAGGAGAATGGATACAGGAATATTATTGTGACAGCTCCGGAAACAAGACTCTGCCATTTGGGTGGTGTGAAATGAAAACAGGTTCAGGAGCTAAATCATGCAGCCAGGTATGCTGGGCATGTGAATTCCAGGACAGCTCAGGTAAGACTGTTACTTCAACAAATGCAAGATCTGCCTGTGATGACTCTCCTCTTGGTTTCTGTGAATTTGTTCCCGATACGCATGCTCCTAATGGTTTAGGTATCTGCAAACCCAAAGATGAATTCAAAAAAACAGGTGGTGACTGTAATTCTGATTGCGGTGCATGCACATTCATTGGAGATCCTCTGGCAGGAGAACCGCAGACCGCATGTCTGCAAAGCAATGCTAATTGTAAATGGTTCAAAGATCCAGAGGATTCCACCAAAGGATGGTGTGATTCTGCAACTGTTTCCAGCTGCGCTGAAGAATGCAATAAATGTTATTCAGAGACTGCCTGTAGTGATGTAGGCGGAACTGGAAATCTTGATTCAAGTGGTGAACCAAAATATCTATGCGGATGGTCAGATGGTTATTGTAAAAGACAGAATGAGAATGAAGGTGATTCAGAGATATGCTTTGACGGGATAGATAATGACCAGGACGGATTCTTTGACTGCGGGGACTCTGAGTGCATGACTGATTCATTTTGCGGCGGAGATATGATGGGAAACTGCATGATGTATTATGAAAATGAATCATGCATTGCTAATGACTGTGCCTGGATTGAAAGCAGTGAATGGGGATATTGCGATCCTACTAACTATTCAACACATAATATCAGCTACTGCGCTGTTTACGACAACAGTGAAACAGCTTGCGAGCTGAATGTGAATTGTACATGGTACAAA
This sequence comes from Candidatus Woesearchaeota archaeon, assembly GCA_016935095.1. Taxonomy (GTDB): domain Archaea; phylum Nanobdellota; class Nanobdellia; order Woesearchaeales; family GW2011-AR15; genus WJJD01. Next base: position 22,799 of record JAFGRO010000012.1, on the reverse strand, counting down.
GATGCCTGGTGTGATGTAAAAGGAGCAGAATGCTGGATGGAAGGCCAAACCCAGGCAGAATGCGAAGCACCTGAACTCGCTGATAATTGTCAATGGAATATTCCTCCAAGCGGAGGGGCCTGTGATACAAACCAGACACATGCTGAACTCTGTTTTTCCATATTTAACAGCACTGAATGTAATAATACTGCTGGATGTACCTGGCTGGAAGGGATGTGTGATGGTGCAACAATGGAATACCAGATGCACTGTGAAATGAGTTATGATGGTGATGAATCTGGATGCCTAGGTGACTCAAACTGTATCTGGTGGTCTGGTGGCGAGTGCGAAGCAGAAGTATTTTCCTGTTTTGATAATATGGATAATGAGTCCTGCAGTGAATACAGCTCCTGCCAGTGGAGGTTTGATCCATGGATGCAAAGAGAAGAATGCCAGCCAATCTGCTTTGGAGATGTTGATAAAGGCACATGTGATACAATGGCTCCTATATGCGAATGGCGCGAAGGTTTTTGCGACCCGAAATTTGCAAAGATGACAGACTGCTGGGAATATGATAATAATATGGAACAATGCAATAACCAGACAACATGTCAATGGATAATTGAATACCAGCCATTCTGTGATGTAAACATGTCAACAATGTGCTTTGAATTGAATTCAACAGACTGTATAGCCAGTTCTGAATGCACCTACTGGAATGATTCTTTTTCAGGGGAAAGCTGGTGTGATTTCAAAGCATTTGAATGCGAGATGAACTGGACCAGACATTCAGGCGCTGCTGCTTGTACTGACAATAACAATTATTGTGCATGGGATCCTGTAAATAGCCGTTGTTTCCCAAGCTGCTTTAACAGCAGCATTTCATCATCAGGAGTCTGTAATGCAAATCCAGGATGTGAATGGCGCTCAGGCAGGTGTGAAGGTAAAATGACAGCCCAGATGTATGGCGGCTTTATTGACAATCCGCCTATAGTTCTTGATATTGAACCAGATTCTGATTCAGGAGTTCCAAATTATTTAGATATCAATGCATTCTATATCAAGGATGACAAGGATGTATATGCCCTCGGAGTAGGTGTAATGAACATTGAGAATGCATCAATTTGCAACGGTGAGATGGTCGCTGATCAGTCTAATGGAGGAATGCTGAAACTTGCAAAAGGAACTGCGTCAACAAAGTTTTATTGGTATATTGATTCTGATGGAGATAACTCAAACAATTGTAAAGGATTAAGCGACTCTGGACAGAATATTTCAGGATTTGAATTCAAGTTTAGTTATGTAGGCTCATGGGATGGGGGGATTGAAGAGACAAGAACTGCATACAGGTGTGACGGAGGTCAATGGATGGCAGCTGAGATCAAGCTTTCCACTTTCAGGAAGATGATGTGTGAAGATATCAGCGGAAGCATGGTAGCAGTAGATAAAGAAGACCTGAACTCATTCAGTTCCTTGATTGACACATCAGCTGATTTAAGGATTATGGTCACATCAACTAATTCAAGCGGTGATGCTGATAATATCTTAGACAGCCTAGGTCCGACTTATTATTCACCTGATCAGTTTGACTTTAAGTTTGAGGACTGCTTCTGTCCTGAATGTGATATGGACAAGGACGGCATGAAAGCAAGTGATGACCCAGATTGTGAGCAGTTCCAGAAATTCGGATTTGTTCCTGTTCAGGACTGCTTTAATCAGGAAATTGACAATGACGGAGACGGGGCTTATGGATGTGATGACACGGATTGTTTCGGAGACTGGTATTGTAATGAAAATAACCTAGGTGTTGAATCCTCAATTTATGTAGATACAACAGCTCCGACTTTATTAGGCAAAAAGGTTGTCAGGTATCCTGATGGTGTATTCATAGCATATGATTCAAATGAACCTGCAAACGGAACATTATTCTTTTATGGAACTGATCCAGGATGCAGTAATCAGACTAATAATAAATCAGACACACATATCACAAAAAGACACGGATTAATTGCAAGAAACGTTACCAAAGGAATCAATTACAACTTTGAAAATGGGACAACATATTATTACAAACTACAGCTAAAAGACAGGAGCAATAACACAGCAATAAGCAGTTGCTTTAATTTTACTACAGCCAGCACAGACAGCAAGAAAGACTGCCCTGATTGCAGAATTATTGTAAGGTTTGATTCTTTGCCCTCAGGTTGGAATGCTGAAATGTATCATGATGACCAGTGGTTCACTCAGGGTAATCTTCCATGTGGCGCTGCTGCAGGAATTCTTGTTTTGTACAATGAGTCCCTGCATCTAAGATTCCTTGATAATACAACAAAAGCAGGAATTGCATTTATCAATGTTACACCAAGAACACTTTCAGGAAACGCAAAAACAATCGAAGATGATCATTTCCAGAAAGGCAGTGTTAATAAGCAAGGAGGGGGAACTGCAGACTATGTTGTGGCTGACAAAGACAAGATTGAAGACCTTATTGACAAGTTAAGGCCTGAAGAATGCAGAGTCTATATCTCCGGAAACACATCACAATTATATCACTGCGGTGATGTTACTGTCGCAAGCACATGTAAAGACAGGACTTCTGAAGCAACAAGGATAGGTTATAATGCAACAACAGACACTACAGAATGGATCATTCCAAATTGTGAGTTTTCAGCTTATCTTGACGGGTTACCCGCAACAGCTTCACAAGACAATGATGATGACGGAAGCCCAGGAGGAAGCAGCGGCAGCGCTACAAGCGGTTCAGCTCCTGGAGGAGGAAGCTCAACAACAGGCACTAGTGCTACAAGACTTTGGTCTTCAATGTCTCTCGGATTAAATGAGATGGAAATCACAAAAACAGATATTGCATTTAAGAAATTATCAATTTACCTCATAAAAGAACTTAACGATACAAAAATCAAGGTTACTGCTTTAAGTGAAAAACCGGAAACAATAACTAAACCTGAAGGTTATGAGATTTATCAGTATTTAGAGATTACACCTACAAGAATCAGTGATGAAGATATAAGCAGAGTTGAACTTTTATTCAGTGTAAATAAGTCATGGATTGAAGGCAAGCCAATTGATGAAGAAAGTGTAAGATTATTCAAATTTGGCAATGGAAACTGGATTGAATTAATGACTTCAAAGCCAAGCAGCGGTGATGATTCAGTTTCATATAAATCCATTTCATCCGGATTCAGTTATTTTGCAATAACAGGAAAAATAAAAGAGATTGAAGAAATTATTGAAGAAGAGGTCCAGCCTGAAGAAGAGCAACCTCCTGCGGATACAGGAAATACAATTGCGGATCTGCCTTCATCTGATGAAAAGCCGGGAATAAATCCAATGTTGTATGTAGCAGTATTTGCATTATTAATAGGAATTGTGGGAATATTCAATGGGCTCTTTATGCATAAAAAAAAGAAAGAAAAGGTAAAGCATGAAAATAAGCACCATGAAGACCATTCAAAATCAGAAAAATGAATTTTTTTATTTTTTTTTCTTACAGACAAATACTGCATGATCTTTTTCAAAAGGGTCTAATATTCTGAAATCCACAATTGTAATCTCTTTTTCCAGCCTCTGCCTTACTCTCTGATATATTTCATTTGGCTTTTTTGTAACATCTTCGCTTCTTGACTTTATGCATAAAAAGCCAAACCCGTTTTCCTTTAGGAATATATTACAGTTTTTTAAAAAAATATCTGCCTGCTTTTTCTGTGCAATATCCTGGTAGAGAAAATCAACCTCTGAAACCTGAGAGATAAATTTCATCGGCTGGTTTGCATCTGCCAATATCGGAGTAATGTTCTTTCTTTTTTCGCATACAAAAACTAAATCGCGGACAACTCTCGGCGCAAAATCCAAAGCAAAAATAAATCCTTTATTACCAATCATATCGCTTATATGTGAAACAGTAGTGCCTGTAGAAGCCCCAAGATACAAAACATAATCATTTTCATTTACTCCTATTTGGGAAATCCCTTTAAGAATTGCTGCTGCCAGCTTTGACCTTGTAGGGTCCCATTCTCTTAATTCAATATTGTTTTCTTTAACTAATCTTTCTCCGTATACACTATAACCAGGGACAAGGTTTTTTGTAAATAATTGGTTTCGTTTTTTTCCCTGCTTAAAATATACTCCTGGGAATTTATTGTTTATTAATTCCATTTTAATCTTCAATCTCGTTGTTTTTTTAATTCATTGAATAATTCAATTAATTCTGGTGTTTTTAATGTATGTTCTGTTGTTTCCCAGAACGTATTAAAATCTGAGGGATTATCTGATTGTTTTTCATATTCCAATGCTTGAAAAGCCATTTCAAGCTTGTCTATTTCTTTGAAAAAAAGTCCTTCTCTTGTTTGAAGTTCTTCTGATTCAATCCATATATCTAAAATCTCTTTTTTTATATTTTCATCTTCTATTTGTAAAAGTAACTCTAATAGAGCTGCTTTATCTTTTTCAAATTTAGTTCTTGTAAAATCTTTTGAATCCAGATGTGTAGTTCTAATATCTCCTGTTACTGCTTCAGGAAGTTCATTTACTAGAGTCATTTTAATCACTTTTTCACTATCTAAATCATTTGGGCAAGGCATCATGGCCATCAATGTTTTTCTAAAAATATGATCTGCAACACTTTCTGGATTTTTAACATTTTTTCTAACCCAGCCAGTCCTCTTTATTGATTTTAGTTTATTTACTTCCTGAAAAAATCTTATAATAGTCATTTATTCATCTCCTTAATTTTCTCTTCAATCTCTTTTCTCAGTTTATCTCCTATAAAATCTCCTTTGAAATAATCGATTTTAACAGCAATTGATATCTTATCCGATAATACTCTTGCTATTTTTCCATGGAGTTTTTTCGGAGCCTGCTGGATGTATTTGTGCTCATGCAAAACTCCATATTTAGGAGGCAGACAGCGTTTATTTCTCATATGCCTGAATAAAGCCTTTTCTGCTCCAAGCAACTGAATTGTTGATGCCGGAAATAAAACCAATTTTTTAATTGAGCCTGCTAAGGCAATAAGCTTTCCTCCTATCAATGTTCCTGCTATTTCAGTAAGATTAGGGCATGTTTTTTTCATTGAATCTTCTAAATATAATTCCTGCCTGTGTTTTGATTCAATTAAAAAATCCACTTGATTAGCCAATTCAAAAACAGCATCTGTGTCTTTCTTATTTAAGTCAGAACCCATGGAAAATTTTAATTTTAATTCCTGCATAAGCTGTTTTTTTGTCTTTTTCAGGATTAATTTTACAAAAGCCTCGTTATCTTCTATATTTTTATCTATCTCAGGAAAATAATAAGAATACCATTCTCTTAGTCTTTTAACAAGCAAATTGATTACTTTGTTGTATTCAATTATTGAATTAATGCACTGTATTATCAACAGGTCATATGAAACAGATTCCCTTATCTTATGCTTTGTTATGTACATGTTTGTGTTATAGAAGTCTTTGGTGTAATTTCTTAATTCGTATAATGCTTTCTGAAGATTTTTAATATCTTTGGTTTCTCTTAGATTCTCAATATTTTTGAATTTTTCAAGAAATTTTTTTTCAGAATCCAGAATTTTGCTTTGTTTAAGCAAGTCTGAGTTTTTTAGAGATTCCTCTTTAGAGAACAATATCTGTTCCCTGATTTTGAAATTCTGGTTAAATACAAATGTTCCGAGGCAATTTGAGTAAAGATACATATCTATAAGGAAAAATATGGTATATATAAAAATATATTTAATTAGATACTATTATCAAGTAGTAAAAATAGAAATATTTATATACTAGTTATACTTATATAGTAGTAAAATGATGAAAAAATCATTATCAAACATAGTGGATAATAAAAAAGAGGATGATTTAGAGGAAAAAACCGGAACTACAAATAAAAGAACAGAGATTGACAAAAAACTGATTGAAGATTATTATCATGAGATGTTAGCTGAAATTTAAATCATAATAATAAACGTGGAGAGATTATACTTCTAAAACCCCCTCCGTGTTATATTCTCTCCACTTTATTTTTTTAGCCATTCAACTTCTTCTTTTTCCAGGTCAAGCTCATTTGCCAGTTTATCAGAAAGTTCTTTATTTGATTTAAAAATATGATGAAGATAAGGCAATGTATCCTGCATTACCCTTTTTTTTGAAGTATGTGTTTTTTCTGCAATCTTTTCTGCAATTGCTTTTTTTTTCATGTTTTTCATGTTAATCTGCCATATTCTCAATAAGCGCATTGCCGGCATGTATTTCACAAAAGATTTATATTTTTCATCTTTAGAAAGAGCAATTCCCGCTGAAAGCAACTGGTTGACATAAACCAAAAATCTCCAGTACTGCCATCTCCTTATCCTACCGCGAAAAACATCTGCCAGACTGATATTGTCATAAGCTCTTGCAAGGTCTTTTGCTTTTGTATATTCTTTCGGGAGGTTTGCATCAATCCATAGGAAAACATCATCAAAATCCTCTTCAACATCATTGAAAGCAGTTAATGCTATTTCCGGCTTAGTGGATTTGAATACTTTCACAAGGGCATTTACCATGCTCTCGGTCTGTCTCCTGTCTGAAAGCTCATCTATATCTTGCATCTTCAGTCTTTTTGAATATTCTGCAAGAGTCTGCAGGTCATTGATTGCGCCTCTTAAATCACCTCCCGCTCTTCTTGACAGGGCTGTCAGCGCAAGATCATCATAATCAACCTTTTCTTTGTAACATATCTGTTTCAATACCTTTTTTACAGAAGAATAATTCAATATATTAAATTCAGTTAATTCAGATTTTTTTCTTAATGCCTTGAATTTCTGGTCGTAAGGATTATTAGCAGTCATGATTATCGGAAAACTTGATTTATCAATTAATTTGGCTAATGCAGCAGCCCCTCCCCTGTCTTTTTTTCCGGAGAGGCCGTCAATTTCATCAATCAATATAAGTTTGCCCTTGAAAAACAGGGATTGCTGTGAGACTGCCGGACCTAATTTTTCATGGATGGAATCTTTATTTCTTACATCACTGGCATTAATTTCAATTATTTCAAGATTAAGTTCATCAGCCAATGCACATACAGAAGAAGTCTTGCCGCATCCGGGCGGCCCGTAAATAATTGATGATTTTTTTTTCTGGTTTTTATAATCTGAAATAAATTTTTTTAATCTTTCAATTTTTGATTCCTGTCCCTGGATTTCCGAAGAATCTTTCGGCCTGTATTTTACTGTCCAAGGTAGCATAGGAAATAAGAATAAAAAGAGATTTATTAAAATGTCGGAATTTCCCTGATTATGAAAAATTAATCGGGTTGAATTTCAAAAAGATTTATGGCTTCTGAAAGTGTCAAGAACCACCCGTCAATTGACGGGTGGCATGACGGGTACGTCCTGCTTGTTCTTGAGCACGCCAGTATATCCACCAGTTCAAGACTGGTGGTATACTCAGAGTATTAAAGTTTTTATATAATTATTTATTTTACATGAAATCAATGAATCATTTGGATGAATTGACTGTAGAAAAAATTGAAGAATTGCTTGGCCAAGCCGAAGAGAGATTATGGCTGCCTACTTGTTTTGTTAACCTGGAAAAATTGGCAGAGGCAGGAGGATATTTAATGGAACATTCATTGATTGTCGCTTCTTTGTTGAATTACACTCTTTCAAACTGGGGTCTTCCCCAAAGAATCATAGACGGTGCTTTTTTGGGCGGTTTTTTACATGATAATGGAAAATTAATGATTCCGGGTATGCCGCCTTACTTAGAAAAGCCATTTGATTCTCCCTCACAGAAAAAAGCCATGAAAAAACATCCTGTTTACGGAGCCTATGCTGTCTTAAGGGAATTGGAAAATCAAGGCTTTATTGAGAAGGGATACTTCTCTTTGACTTTTGCAGGTATTTTAAGGCAAATGGAAAATCTGGAAAAGCAGCTTGGCCCGAGGCTGGCCTTAATTTATTTGCCATTAGTCCATCATGAGCCGCTGTTCCCTATTAAAGGTTGTTCTATACAAAGCACAGCCGGCCCCTGGCAGGGAATAATAAATACCTGCCAGTTATGTGATATTGTAGCAGAAGGTATTGATGGAAGAGCATGGAAACCTGAAATTCCGGTGGATAATCTCATACATAAGGCTGAAACAGTCACAAGAACTTATGGATTAACCCCGGCTGCATTGCATTGGTTCAAAAAGACTATGGAATCTCTTTATTAACATTTAAAACATACCACTGAATAAACCCGCAACAAAATTTATATATAAGATTAATCTACTTTTTTCCATGTATCTGGTATCAGGCATATTTTCTGTAGTCGTGGCGTAAGTTAGTTCATTGGCTATAAGATTCTTTTTAAAATAATAATTATTAAATATTAATACAATTTTCGAGGTTATAATGATGCAACTTCCAAAAAATTATAATGCAAAAGAAGCTGAAAAAAAATGGAGTTCATATTGGGAAAAAGAGCTAATTTATGCTTTTGACCAGAAATCTGATAAAGAGATATATTCAATAGATACTCCTCCGCCGACTGTTTCAGGAAAGATGCATCTCGGCCATTCATTTTCATATTCACAGCAGGATTTTCTTGCCAGGTATAAGCGTATGAAAGGATTTAATGTATTTTATCCGTATGGCACAGATGACAACGGCCTTGCAACTGAAAGGCTGGTTGAAAGGATAAATAATGTTAAAAGCAAAGATATGAAACGTGAAGAGTTTATTAAGCTATGCTTAAAAACACTGAAAAAAATAAGGCCGGATTTTGTGCAGGACTGGAAAAATATAGGTGTAAGCTGTGATTTTTCTATTTTTTACTCTACTATAAATGATCATTGCAGGAAGATATCCCAGAAATCATTTATTGACCTGTATAAAGATGGCCGTGAATTCAGAAAAGAGGCTCCTACAATGTGGTGCCCTGAATGCCAGACAGCCATTGCCCAAGTAGAGTTAGAGGATAAAGACCTTAAGAGTTATTTTAATGATATTATATTCAAGCTTGAAAATGGACAGGATCTAATTATTGCAACCACAAGGCCTGAACTTCTGGGAGCGTGTGTTGCCATATTTGCCCATCCGGATGATAAAAGATACAAGCAGTTATTCGGAAAAAAAGCAAAAGTGCCTTTGTATGACCTCTGGGTTGAGATTATTCCAAGCGAGAAAGCTGATCCTGAAAAAGGAACCGGAATTTTAATGTGCTGCACTTTTGGGGATCAGGATGATATTGAGCATTATAAAGCCCATAACCTTGATTTAAGAATGATTATTACTAAAGACGGAAAGATGAATAAATTATCCGGTAAATATGAAGGGATGAAAATTGAGGAAGCAAGGCATGCTATTATTGATGACCTGAAAGCAAATAATCTGCTCATAAAACAGGAGCCGTTAAAGCATACAGTCAATGTGCATGAAAGATGCGGCACACCCATTGAAATAATGAACACTAAACAATGGTTTATCCGCTACCTTGACTTAAAAGACAAATTTTTAGAAGCTGGAGCGGCAATGAAATGGTTCCCTGAACATATGCGCATAAGATTAGACCACTGGATATATGGACTGCAATGGGACTGGTGCATTTCAAGGCAAAGGCATTTTGGTATTCCTTTTCCGGTTTGGTACTGTAAAAAATGCGATGAAGCTGTCCTTGCAGATATAAAAGACCTTCCAGTTGACCCGACTGAAGATAAGCCTCCTGTAAAAAAATGCCCCAAATGCGGGCATAATGAGTTTATTGCTGAAAAAGATGTTCTTGACACATGGGCAACTTCTTCATTAAGTCCGCAGCTGGCAGTTGAACTAATGAAAGGCAAACCATTTTATAAAAAACTGTTTCCAATGGACTTAAGGCCGCAGGCACATGACATAATCACATTCTGGCTGTTTAACACAATGGTAAAATCACAGCTGCATTACAATAAAAACCCATGGAAAAACATCATGATCAGCGGGTTTGCTTTAGACCCTCACGGCAAAAAAATGTCTAAAAGCAAAGGCAATACTATTGCCCCACAGGACATGATTGAGAAATACTCTGCTGACTGCCTCAGGTTCTGGGCAGCTGGCTCAAAACTCGGAGAAGACCTTCCCTTCCAAGAAAAAGACCTTGTTACAGGAAAAAAAATGACTACCAAGCTCTGGAATGCCTCTAAGTTTGCAATAATGCACTTGCAGGATTTCAAATATGAAAGACATGAACTTGAAACTATGGACAAATGGCTTATTTCAAAATTACAGAAATTAATAAAGAAATGCACTGAGAGTTTTGATGAATATGAATATTCCAAAGTAAAGTCAGAGACAGAGAATTTTTTCTGGAATGTTTTTTGCGACCAGTATCTTGAGATTGTTAAAGACAGATTATATAATCCTGACAAATACCACGAAGGTGCAAGAGAAAGCGCACAGTTCGGCTTGTATGAAGGCATATTAAATATTTTAAAGCTGATGGCGCCGATAATGCCGTTCATTACAGAAGAGATTTATCATCTTTATTTTGATAAAATTGAAAATAAAAAAAGCATACATAATTCAGACTGGCCTGAATGTAATGAATCATATATTGATAAAAAAGCAGAGAATGCAGGAGACCATGCCGTTGACATAATCTCAGCAGTAAGAAAATTCAAGAGTGACAGCCAGCTGTCATTGAAGACAGAATTAAGCGAGTTAATAATTGACTGCGATGATAAAACAAGAAAATTAATTGAACTTGTTCTTTCAGACATAACATCAACAACCAAAGCTAAAGACATTGTTTTCGGCAAAGGCAAGATTAAAGTAAATGAAGAAGTTAAGATTGGAATAAAAAAATAATTTTTTATTCTTGGATTGAGAACTAGCGTGTTAATAAATTAACTATAATTTCCAGAAATAAAAAAAAATAAGTGAATCTTAATAATGCATTTGTAGCTACAGTAAGAATGATTTCATGTGGCGGCTGCCTTAGTTTAAACCTGAGAAAAGTTCCTATTAAATCTGTAACAATCACCAGTATAACTGAAACCCAGATAATATTAAGTGTAGTGTATTCCCAGAAGAGAAAAACTCCTATTGTAACAATCAGCTTGTTTATTGTATTTACAATTAATCCAGTTGAAAAGCCCAGTGTAATAATTGACATTAGAACAGGAATAAAGATATAAAACAACCCATATTTAATGCCAAAAGATATTGTTAAAATAATTGGAAACAAATAAGAAGGCTCAATTTCAATCAGTATGCCTTTCTTTTGCCTTTTGAATTTAATGTAACTTGTAATCAATGAAAAAATAATTGTTACAAAAATAGAAAAATATTTGACTATTATTAAGAGTATAAATACAAAGAGAATAAATTTATGCAATAAGTTGTGTGAAAGAACAGGTAATAGTTTCTCCAGGAAAGTTGTTTCCTTATTCAGCCAATCAGTTTCATCTTTCAGAAAGCTATTGTTTATTTTTTTGAGGTTGAGCTTTTTTAATCTGGAATCCATTTTTTGTTAGAATTATCATTTTAAGTCTTCTTTATCACATAACCCTCTTTAGAATCATCAACAGAATATCCTCTTTTATTTATTTCATCCCTTAGTTTATCTGCTGTTTGCCAGTCTTTGTTGTTTCTTGCCTCAAGGCGTTTTTGTGCTAAATCAGTTATTTCTTCGGGAATTTCTTCTTCTTTGAATTCTAAAATGCCGAGAACCTTATCAAATTCCATCATCAGGTTAAAAACTTCCAGAGCATTTTCCCTGCTTAATTTGTTTTCAGCAATTAATTTATTTATTTCTTTCATGAATTCAAATATCTGTGCCAACCCTTCACTTATATTAAGGTCATCATCCATTGCCCCTTCAAATTTCTGTTTTGCCTGCATTATTATTTCTTTAATTTCAGGATTGTCTTGTTTTGAATTAACAGATTTTAATTTTAATAAGAATTCTTTAAACCTCTGGATCACCTGCTCAGCTGCTTCCAAGCCTTTAAATGTGAAATTTAATTTCTGGCGATAGTGTGTTGCCAATAATAAATATCTAATAGATTTAGGATAATAGCCTTTTTCAAGAATATCTTTTAAGATAAAGAAATTTCCTTTGCTCTTAGACATCTTTGCATTATCAACAAGCAAATGCTCGCAGTGCATCCAGTAATTTACAAATTTCTTTCCTGTGCAGGCCTCGCTCTGGGCTATTTCATTTTCATGATGCGGAAATATTAAATCAATGCCGCCCGTATGAATGTCAAAAGTCTCTCCCAGAAATTTCATAGACATTGCAGAGCATTCAATATGCCATCCAGGACGTCCTTTTCCGAGTTCAGTTTCCCAGAAAACATCCCCATCTGATTCTTCATATCCTTTCCATAATGCAAAATCATTTGCAGACTCTTTTTCATATTCATCTTGCTTGACACGAGCGCCTGCTTTAAGGTCATCAAATTTAATTTTAGACAGTTTTCCGTAATCATTGAATTTTGAGACTTTATAATAAATTGAGCCGTCCTCGCTTTTATAGCCATACCCTTTATCCATTAATGTCTTTACAATACCTGTCATCTCTGTTATTGTTTCAGTTGCTTTTGGATAGAACTCAACTCTTTCAATGTTTAATGTATCCATATCATCAAAGAAATATTTTGTATATCTTTCAGTAAATTCTTTTAAAGAGATTCCTTCTTTTTTTGAATCGCGGATTGTCTTGTCATCAACATCTGTAATATTCATCACATGCTTAACTTCATAGCCTTTGAATTTTAAGTATCTTCTAAGTAAATCTGAGAATATAAAGCTCCTCCAGTTGCCTATGTGAGCATAGTTATAAACGGCATGCCCAAAATTTTAATTAAAAAACTTTGTTTGGCCCGCAAGTATATATGCTCACAACACCTTCTTGGATTGGCTTTAATTCTTCTTTTTTCCTTGTAAGTGTATTATATACTTTCATTGTGAATTTAAAAAAGAAATCATATAAAATATAAAAAATTAATTGTAAATTGCCTAAATTTTCCTAATCTCAATAATGTCTCCTGTTTCTGCATCTATATTGACTATAATATTTTTTGGGTCTTCGCCGTATTCTGCCCAGAAATTTATTTTCCACATGTTGTCATGGAAAAGAGTCTCATGATTTGGTGTGCTTAACAACATTTTTTCTGCTGTGATATTGTCTATCCTGTCTTTCCCGAATTTGTTTATAACAAAATATTTCCCGAATTCCTCTTCAATCAGATTTTTGCCTGTATGTGAATCATACCATTCTATAACCTCATCATTGCTGTATGCAGTTTTAATTGCCGCTTCCTGGGAAACCTTTGTCTTTGTATCTCCTGTAATTCTAATCTCATTCAATACAATAATTTCCTTAACCTGACCTCCAGACTCATAATTAAATAAAGTTGAAATCACATATTTCCCTGGCAGCGCCTGCATCTTTTCAGGAATAGTAATCAATTTCTGATCCCAGATTACCTCTCTTGAGAGTCTCTGTTTTGCAGGAATTGACCTTGTATCAATTGTCTGGATACACATCTTCGGCTCATATCCCGGTTCATTAAGGTAAATTCTTTCATTATTGCTTAGTTCAATAAAAACATCAATATCCACAGCACAGGGAGTTGGTCTTACATATGCAATTGATTTCTTATCTGAATTCTCAAGCTCAATATTAACCTTAACAATCTCTCCTGGAAAATATTCTTCCTTATCTGTTTTAACACTCAGAATTAATTTATCCTGCTCAGCTTTTTGAGTCCTGTTGTCAGCTGCTTCTGTTCCAGGGGGTGCAGAAGTCTGCATTGAGTCTTCACAGGAAGTAATTAAAAATAAAGCAACTATAATTAAAACCAGGCTGATTTTCTTAAACATTTTACCTCAAATATATACAATAATTAACTGAGTTTAAAATATTTACTGTTTTTCCTGTTTAAAAGAAAGATTTATATAATAAATCTGCCAACCTATAGAACAATGAAAAAAAGAGGTCAGCTAACTATTTTCATAATAATAGGGTTATTGATTCTTATTGTTTTTGGATTAATAATGTGCTCCATAGGCAAAAGCAAGGAAGAATTAAAGTATGAGCAGGAAAAAATTGTCAATCTGGATGCTCAGCGTGAATCAATAGAAAACTTTGTAAGCATATGTCTGAGAAGGTTATTTGAAGAGGCAAAGGATAAATTTGGGATAGATGAGTCCCAAAAAGGGAATTATATCAATTACATAAAAGAAAACATAATGGATTGTGTTGATTTTGACTTATTGGAAAGCGGAGGGCTTGATGTCTATCCCGGAGTTGATATTAACCCTGAAGTTGATATAACTGAAAATGTTGCTTATGTAAAATTAAACTGGAAACTAACATTAAAAAAAGCCGGCTCTGAAATTATACTTGATGAATTTACATATAGTTTCCCGAGAGTTTTTGAAATTGAGCTTCCATTAGACCCTTCCGGAAAAACAACAGATCCAATAGGTATCAGCTCGCCTGATGATGATTTGACTATAATTATTCCTGAAGGCACTCTAATCAGCAATTGCCCGCAGCCAATAAGCATTTATGTTGATAATATTGAAGACAGTGAACGTGATGAGGCAAATATATGCAATATCAAATATGATTTAACAGATCATGGATGCGAATTTAATCCTCCTGCGGAAGTCCACTTCACTTATCCCAGTATTGAAGGTGAAAGATCCCCCACAGCAGGAAGAACTGATGAAGTCACTTTTGGGGTTTATGAATCTGCAACTGATACATGGTATGTTGTGCCCTGCTATACAGATACAGAAAATGAAGAGATTATCTGCTTTTTCAGGAGATTCGGGCTTGTGAGCTGTATTGAATCAAATGAAGCTGAGATTCTTCCAGAGGATTTGGATCCATATGTTCTGGATCCGGTTACTGGAAAACCAATCCAATGCCCGATATTTTATCCTGCGTTGAGCTCTGCAAACACACCATGCGTCTGCGGTAATAATGTGATTTACTGGGTTGACCCAAGCATCCCTTTCTTATGTATTCCTGATACTGCTGATGAGATAATCAGTTTTTATAATTCATGGTTGCCGACAGTGGAAATTCCATTTACAAAAGAGATGATAAAAGCCGAGGTCCAGGTATATTATCCAAGCCTTGACATATCAAATCCTGTTTCTGTAGATGATTTTATTAAAAAGAATAAGGAATATTTTACAGGATATGAGCCATGCACTTATCACGGAAGAACATTTACAAAACAGGAACTGATAAAAATAGGGAACCCAAAAGATTATCCTTCTTATAGTGATTATCCTGTTGAATTAGGCAGGGACTTGACTAAATGGAGACCTGATACTGTTCCGTGCCAATGCAGTGATAGGTTTTTTATTCATTCACCTATAAGGACAGATGACCCTTTCCTGTGTTATATCGGGTAAAAACAAGAAAAATATATAAAATTAGAAATTATTTATGATAATCAAGGTGAAAAAATGAAACTGACTGTTGTTTTAGAACCCCAAGAAGAAGGAGGATTTACTGTATATGTACCTTCATTGCCTGGTTGCATTTCAGAAGGAGAGACTAAAGAGGAAGCTTTAAAAAATATCAAAGAAGCAATTGAATTATATCTTGAAGCAGACACAAATGAATTGATTGCTTATACTGGGGAAAGAGCAATTGTATCAGTATGAAATTACCTGTTATTTCTGGAATTGATGTAATTAAAAGACTTAAAAAAGCAGGCTTTGTTGCAACAAGACAAAGAGGTTCTCATATAAGATTAGAAAAATCCTGTATTGATAAATCCATTAAAATAACAGTACCTTTACATAAAGAACTTAAAAAAGGAACACTAAGCAGAATAATTAAAGATGCTGGATTGACAATTGAAGAGTTTGAAAAATTAAAATAAAGCGAATTATTGAGTTATATCCGATAAAAACAAGAAAATATATAAACTTCAACAAGTTAATTTATTTCATTAAAAAGGTGGGATGATGAATAAAAGATTAATTGCAGTTTCTTTGATATTGATTGTGTTAATGAGTGGGGTTGTGAATGGTGCAAGAGTTTTGAAAATTGAGAGTGATATAAAAGAAGATATTGTTCCTATAAATCCGTGTGAATTTATTATAAAATTAGATGAAAGATCATGTGAAGCATCTCAAGGATTATGTGATTTATTTAGATATATATGCACTGAAACAAGCGTGATGATGCTAATTGGTATAATAAGATTATTTGGTGTTGAAGATGAATTCTGGGATCTTATTTATTGTTTAAGAGATTGTGGAGAAGACTCATTTTGTGAACAAGGTTGTTTAACAGGATTTAATAAAGTCTGGTTAGAAAAAACCTTTAGAGACCCTGATGAACTTAAAAAATGCCTTGATCTTGAAGATAAAAATGAAGTTATTGCCTGTTTACTTCCTCAGGATATGCGAGATATTATAGAAATACCCTGTGATGAATTAAATGAAGGGGATATTTGTGAAATACAAAATATTGGCCAATATGATTGTGATGAACTGTTGTTAGGTGAAAAAACAGGGAGATGCATGAAGTACTATGCAAAATATAAAACATGTAGAGAAATAGGTGAAAAAAGTGGAGAAAAGATATTATCATGTCAAGATTTGTCATGGTATACTCCAGAATATGTGTGCAAGTTAGGTGAATGTTGCATTTCTGAATATTGGGCATATCCAAGAGAAGAGGATTATCCAGGAATTGATAAAAAAATTGAATGTTGTCGAGAAGGAGAAGAGAATCAATGTGAAGTTAAAGATTGTATGATGGGAGAGGATTGTGGAAAAACAAAAATCATTGAATGTTATACTGGTCAATATTGTAGGAATGATATTAATGGATGTCAGCAATGCAGATTATTATTATATGTTAAATCTTGTTTTGAAACATGGAGAACTCCTGATGATGCTCCTGATGATGCTGACTGTTGTGACCCTTTTTTTTATTGTACTACACAGGGAGAATATTGGGATCCTGAAGCCAAAGAATGTAAGAAATGTATTAATATTAATGATTATAATACCTGTATTAAAAAATGGAAACCCCCAGAGAGTGCACCTGATGACGCTAATTGTTGTGGTACAATGTCTAATAGTTGTCCTCTAGGAAAATATTGGCAACCAGGATATTCAGGAAAACCTAGTAATGGAGATTTAGTTAGATCCTCAGGTCAGTATGAAAGTACAGATTGTGGAAGATCTGATCATCTAATTTGTGATGGAACAAAAAATGAAATTTGTGCACGTGGCAATGAAGATCCTTGTCAATGTTGTTGTGGGGATATTTGTACTGATGGATCAGCAGAAAATCCTCATATAAGTGCGGGTTATGAGTGTATTTGTGAAGGAAGGACAAATCCTCAATGTGTTCCTTGTGAATGTGTCCCTGATTGTTCTCAAGCTCATACTAAATGTCCTAGTGAAGAATGGGACGATGGTTGTGGCGGAAAATGCAAAGGCACAAGCACTGCTGAAGAATGCACAAAAAAAGAGGAAGATAAGCCAAGTGGAACTATCTGCACTCCGTCTGTAATTGCTTCCGGACCTTTTGACGGCGGATTTCTGGGATTTGTATTTATACTGTTTTTAAGTTTATTAGTCAGGAAGATATGGATCCCTGTTTATAGAAGACGAAAAAGTATTTATTAGTTTCAGGCCAATACTTTTTTAAATTTTTTCTTTTTCTTCAAATTAAGGTGATAATATGAACATATCAGAACTTGAAGTGAATCAAAAGAATGTCGAGATCGCTGCAGAAGTTGCAGAGCTGGGCGAGGTAAGGGAATTTGAAAAATTCGGCAGGCAGGGAAGAGTATGCACTGCTACAATTAAAGATGATTCAGGTGAAGTCAAATTAACCCTGTGGGATGAGCAGATTGACAAAGTCAAGGAAGGAGACAAGATAGAGATTAAGAACGGCTATGTAAAAGAATGGCAGGGTGAAAAGCAGTTATCTGTAGGCAGGTTCGGAAGCCTGGAAGTAATATAATTTAGATATCACATAATATTTGTCAGCCTTTCAGGCATTAAAACAGGAAACTCCTTAAAGCTGATTTCCCAGCTGTTGAAGTATTTTTTTACTTTTTCTGATTCTTCTACCGGAGAAAGGACAATTGTTTCTGAAAACTTAATCAAGTTGTATTTATCTAAAATGCCTTTATCTTTTTTTGTCCTGCCATATAAACTATAATAAAACCTCATTCTTTCAGATTTGGTTTTGCCTTTTAAATCATATTTAAAAAGAACAAAACTTACAAATCCAAATTTACCAGAAATTTTTTTCCCATTAAGAAGACTATATCCCTCAATCAATACTGATTCTGTTGCTTTAAAAGAAGCAGATAATAAGGAAGCATAAGTCTTTGATATTACTTCTGCATTGTATTCCTTTCCAAGTGACTTTTTAAGTGAATAACTAAGATCCAAAGATTCTCTGTTTTTACATAATATTAATATATCTATATCCTTTGGACACTCTTTTCCTTTTACAGAAGAACCAAAAAGGATAATATCCAATACTTGGTTTTTATTTTTACTATAAAAGCTTTTAATCTTGTATAGGAATTTTGTATTTTTCAATAATTTTGGCAACATTTTTCTTTATCTCATCACATATCTCTTTTTCAATAGTTATTGAATATGTGTTTCTATAAACCTGGAAATATTTATCAAGGAACAGATATAAATCTGGATAAGATTTTTCCAATATTCTAAATCTTTAGGTATGGTCTTTTGGTGTTTTTCCTTTAGAAAGAAGAATAATATAATCTAACACAAGAAAAGCTGATTTAAAATAAAGAATAGTTGCTGAAGTATAGTCTCCTGTATCATAGACTATATTTGCAGAGCTAAGTATCTTTTTAAGTGTTTTTAATATTTCATTCATGTTGGTATTACAAACAATAAACTAATATTTAAACTTTGTTATTGGTATTATTAACATTGTTGGTATTAACAACATAAAAAGACAATAATTATCTTTTTGTTGGTATTACAAACAAAAATAATAATTGAATAAAATTAAAAACATTCTTCTTTTTCTTTAATTTATGGATGATTTAATTAAAAAAGCCTCGCAAATCTATAAGAATAATTTTTCCAATGAATGCTATTTTGAAAGGGCTGTTTTCCTGTCATGGTATTGCTCAAAAGGGGACTGTAAGTTCTGCTGGATGTCAACCCAAAAGAACAGGATAAGGAATCCTAAGCTTGCCATAAGAAGATTGGAATCAATTCTGGCAGAAGTATTAATCTGTAAATTATGCAACTGGAAGATTGAATTCCTCTCAGGAGGGTATGAAACCTATTCTTTGGAAGAATTAATTAATATTATTAAGAATATCAACCTGATCTACAAGGAGAGATTATGGCTGAATATAGGTGTTTTAAACAGACAGGAATTATTGAAATTAAAGCCATTTATCAAAGGTATAACAGGCGCTGTTGAGACTATTAATCCAAGATTGCATAAAGAGCTTTGCCCTTCTAAGCCTCTAAAAGAGATTGAAGAGATGTTTAAAATATGTGATGAACTCAAAATAAAAAAATCCATAACCATAATCATCGGCTTAGGCGAAACAATTGAAGATTTTGAATTATTAAAAAGATTCATAAAAAAATATAAAATAAGCAGAATAACATATTATGCACTAAACCCGCATAAAGGAACAATATTTAAAAAAGGGCCAGATACAGGTTATTATATAAGATGGATTGCTAATACACGCATTGCATTCCCTAAAATTGAAATAATTGCAGGGTCATGGCATTCACGCCTTGATGAAATCCACCTGCTGTTAAAAGCAGGTGCCAATTCAATAACTAAATTCAAAAGCATAAAATTATTTAATACTGAGCTTGCAAAGAATTTTGAAAACCAGGTTGAAAAAGCAAACAGGAAATTTAAAAGCCGCCTTGTAGATTTCCCGAAATTTGGCCTTGAAGATGAATTAAGGCCTTTTGAAAATGAATTAAAAACAAAAATAATAAATAAATTCAATGAATATTATAAGAAGAAGATAAGCAAGAATGAAAAAACATATTAAAAACCAGGTTAACAAATTATTGTTCTATTTAAAGGAAAAAATAGAGACAATATCTAAAAAAAAAAAGACAATTTACCTGAGTTTTTTTTTAATTATGCTGGTTCTGTATTTCGGGACACATTATAAGAATATTTTTTTTATCACACTTTTGACTGTTGCAGGAGCATTATCTTTAATTTATGTAAGGTTCTTTAAAGAAGCATATGTCCTTGGAGTTGAACTGGTTATGTTTTCCACAATATTATGCGGGTATGTCTATGGGTCGCTGGTAGGATTTATAGTCGGATTTATTACAATTTTTATTTCCCAGATTTATTCCGGAAGATTCAAGTTTTCAACATTGATATCTATAATCATGGTACCTATAATCGGACTGATTGTGCCGTTTTTTAATTTTGTACAGATTTCTACCCTAGGAATAGTCCTTGTTATTGTATACGACCTAATTATCCTTCCATTATATTATATCACAGGAAGCAGAATAACTACAGTTATTGTTTATTTTATAACTCATATCCTGTTTAATGTGTGGGTATTTAGGTATATAGCACCTTTTGTCCTGAAATTAATGCTGTGAATTACTTATATGAAACTTTAACTTCCGTGCCTTTTTTTGCCTCTATTTTAACAGTTCCCTCTGTTCCTTTTTTATTAGGTTTCTTATTTACTGCCTTTTCTGCCTTCTTTTTCTTGGCGGGTTCTTTTGCCGGTTTTTTTTTAGTTGATTTTTTAACTGAGGGCTTTGATTTATTTGCTGCTTTTTTCTTTTTACTTTTGTTTTTTATTTTTTTTTCACTCTTTTTCAGGTCAGATTCAAGTTGTTTTATTTCTTTTTCAACTGAGCCTAAAGAGGATTTTTTTAAAGAAGATTTTTTTAAAGAAGATTTTTTTTTAGATTTCTTTTTTTTCTTTGGTTTTGTTGTCTTTGATGATTTTTTAGTTCCTTCCACATTTATTATCTTAGTAGGCTTAATAATCTGTGTTTTTTCTTCAATCCTAACCACAGGAAGCTTTACATTCCCTTTTGAGCTTTTGTAATAACCGACATATTTTGCCATGTCTTCGACAATCATATCTATGAGTTTTTTGTCTTTCCATCCTTTTTGGGCAAGATTTTCTTTAATCTCTTTAACTGGAATTTCCTTTTTCAATGCCCATAAAACATAGTTCTGTAATCTATAAACATCCGGCACAAGTTTCTTAAGGTATATTGTTTCAGTATCCACTTCAAGTTCTTCAATCTCGGATTCAAATTTTTTCAGGTCTTTTTGTTCAATTGTTTCAACACCTGCAATTTTATCTATTTCTGACTTTTCTTCCTGTGCCATTTTTTCAAGTTCAACTAATTCGGTTTTCTCTTCACTTGTTAATTTCTCAAGTTTCCTGAGATGGTGTGCAAAATATATTATTGCTCCTGTAAAAATTATTGCCAAAACCAAAAGAAATTCTGCTAACGGAAAATTTATTCCCGGCCAGATTATCATTTTTTATTCACCTCTTTTTTGTTTACAAAAAATAGACCAGAAAATTACAAAGTAATTTTCGCTGCCTCTTTTTTATCTAAAATAATTAAAATAATTAATCCAGTATCAATATCTCCCTGCTTTGATCTGCTTTTACCTTTGATAGGAAGGAAGGGTTTTTCCATAATGTGCCTTCAACAAAATATTGTCTTCCTTTTGGCAAATCAAAGCTTCCAATCTTGTTTATGACAATTGTGTCTGCAGGTATTTTTAAGTTGGAGACATATTCCAGTGCATATGTTATTGTTCCAGTGTTAATATCAAACTCAATATCCTGAGGATAGTTTATTTTCAGCTTGCCCTTATTATTAATTACATAATAAAAATCAAGATAATAGAATCCTCTTTTTAATTTATCTTTATGATCATATAAGCTCGGTTCTACAGCTACAAGGAAATCAGGAATCACAACATCCAGATCAAATGATTCATATATTACATTTTTGTTGACAGTTGCCTTTAAAGTAAGTGTGGCCTTTTCTTCAGTATAGTCTTTAATTATGATATCAAATGTTATTTTCTCTTTTTCAAATGCATTTAGCTTCTGTATAATTACAGGGGAAGTTACTTCCCATGAAGAAGGTACCTCAATGTCCAATTTAATCTTTTCAAGAGGGGTATCCATCTTATTCTCAACATATGCACTAACCTTAAATTTGCTGAAAATCCTCGGAGTAACTTCCGGCTCTGCACTTAATGAGATCTGATAATCTTCAGATGTACATCCCTCATCTATTTTTCCGTTGCAGTTATCATCGACATTATTACATTTCTCAACTACTCCAGGATTTATTTCTGGCTCAAGGTCATTACAATCACCCGGAACAGAACAGGATCTAGTATGTGTTGAATAGCCCATATTATCATCACAGTAATTATCATTGTCATCATCGCACCCTTCATCAATCCTGCCGTCACAGTCATCATCCATATTATCACATTTCTCAAGTGCTCCCGGATTAATAAAAGCATAATAATCATTGCAGTCATTTCCATCACATTCTTCACTAAGATAAGTGTCTCCGTCTTTATCACATCTTTCTTCTGTATCTGGATAAATTTTCTTACCGCCTCCCCCTCCGCCGCCGCCCCCACCGCTATCATCATCGTCATCATCATCGTCATCACTTTCTGTTTTGCAGCCTGAAGTGTCAAAATTACATGTATTATCACATGCCAGGCTGCCACTTTTAAAGTCATCAAAGTCATTACAGGATTTGCCATTCAAATCTGTACCATCACAACTCTCTCCAGCCTCTGCTTCCCCATCATTATCAC
>JAFGRO010000011.1 GCA_016935095.1 Candidatus Woesearchaeota archaeon | reverse complement strand
CTGATTGTCAAATTGGCAGTACAACTGCCAATAATTATTAAGAATTCTAAGAATTAATGTGTTTCCTCACTTAACTTGACTTTGCCCCTCAAACGACACATTTATATATCTATTATTATAATACAATGAACTAAGGGGTGAAAATGAGTCTTTTTAAAAACCTTTATGTTGACCTGGGATTCCTTAACCCAAAAAAGTATCTGAAAAAAAAACAGGAACAGGATTCTTTTAAAGAATCCCAGAATTATACAAACCAGGTTCCGCAATCTTCTCCGATACCTGATTCTGCTGAAAAGGAATTTCCTTATGTCCCGAGAAAATTACTGGAGAGAGATTTCTCTAAAATAACTCCTCCTTCTGAGATTCCAAGTGAACTCCCGAGACTTACAAAAGAATTTTTCAGTGAGCACAAATCTTCGGCTCCGTCAGTTTCAACAACTGCAATCCCTGTTAATCCCAAAGAAAAGCCCGTTGTCCAGAGGCCTCCTAAATTCCTGTCAGATATTGAAAAAATAGGAAAGGAAACTGATGCTGAAACTGGGACTAAAACAGATGATTCTGATATTTTGTTTTCAGATACAACTTTTTTTAATAAACTGAATTCAAGCATAAAAAATCAGGAAAACATTATTCATTCAGTAAGTTCAAGAGATATTATCTTTAATGACTTATTCAATGAAATGAAGGAGTTCTGGGAAAACAAGCATTATAATTACAAGAGACAAATTGAATATAAGGAGATTGAAGAAGACCTTACAGACAGAATAACAGACCTGCATAACCTTGAAATAGAATGGCAGAAGAACCAGCTGGCTTATGATAAAATTAAAGATAATCTTCATAAAAAAGAGCTTGAGATTGAATCAAAAATCACAGAATTAAAAAAATTATTTAAAAAATACCATGTTGAGCTGTATGTCAGGCCGGAGTATTATTTTAAATTATGCAACGGCAAAAGAATAAAGAGCATTATTGAATTAAAAAATCTCCTGCCTGAAATTCCTGATGAGGTTTTTGATTTTCATGTCAATGATGAAAAAAATGATTTTTCATTATGGATAAAAAATGTTATTGGCCTGAATGATTTGGCTGAAGAACTGGATAATATTAAAGACAAAAAAGCATTTTTTAATATAATCCGGGATTATTGTAAATAAAAACTTTCAAATTTTCTATACTCTTTAAACAGTTTTGATAAATAAGATTAAAATTGATTTTAAATCTAAAAATAAGTGTTTTTCTACCTTATTTTTTTAAAATAATATTTTTTTAATTGTATTTTCTGTTTTTTTTTATTTTTTTACCTGTTTTTTTTCACTGAAATAAAAACATTTAAATATAACCTAGTATACATTAATGTATACCGATATACTTAATATAAAATTTAATATACTAAAATATATAAAACATAAATTTGTATATTAACATACAAATTTAACAAGCAAGCTAGTAATCAGTAAGTAAGCAAAAGGCAGATAAGCAAGCCAGCGGAGAGGCCAAATATGGCAAACGGAGTAGATTCAGTTAGACAAAACTGGGTAAAACTAGTATTTAGTGAAACACCATCTAAGGCGGTGGTGAAACAGGGATACCTCTTTGATGAGGGTGATTTCTATAAGATTGTTGGCGATAAAACTGAAACATTTGTTAGAAAAATCAAGGTCATAAGTATCACTAAAAAACGCAACTATGACACTAGAGTCAGACGTGCAAGAACTTATTCTGCTGATTCTTTTGAAATAAAGAATTTTTTGAGAAAATCTAAAAACGAGGTGAAAGAAGATGATTGAAAATAAGTCAAGAATAGGGATAGTTTCCACAATAATAGGACTACTAATGATTTTTGCTGCTTTTTATGTAATTGCAGCAGATGACGATATTCCGGTTCCATTGGAAGAGATGGTCGAGCAGTCAAATGAAAGGATGAACATGTCCCAGTTTAGTGCTGCATGGCATGATGCTGAAGCAGGTAATATAACTGAGATAGACCTTTGGTCCCATACCCAGACCAAGCACTGGCAGGGCTATTACGGGGATATTACTGGCACGATTACACTGGATGATGCCCAGAACTGGACATTGTATGATTGGTATAACGCAGAGCCAAAAGGCGAGATATATGCTGTGTGCGACACTAACGGCGCAACTCCGAACTGGTCCACAGTTGAATGCTTTGACTATAGTGCAAACCTGGCAACATGGGAAAGGTTCTATAATATGACCTGGAACGACGTAGACGGGATTAATGAGACATTTAACACAACAACACATCAGCAGTTTTCAGTCGGCACTTATTCAATTAATGCAAGCACATGCCCTGCAACATGGACCCATATGAATGATGTATACCAGACAGATAAATTCAGTGAAGTATTGCTGCAGACAGATGATCACCTGTTAATCTATGTGACAATAATAGAGAACGATGATGAGGCTAACAACACAGATATAATTGGCTTTGACAATGTTGCACATGACTTCCAGATGCTTGTAGGAGAAGACGGTACAACAGTAAATGCCACTACCGGCGATATTAATGATGTAACCACCAGATATTGGTTTTATGTAGATCTTGAATGAGTACAAAAGCAAAAAATTTGTTTTATTTTTTTTATGAACATCCAAAAACACCCAAAAATCCAAAAACAGAAGTGAATGAAAAACATGAAAATAGCAATTAAAAAAAAAACAGTGAACCTGGTAATAGCACTGGCTATTACGTTAATTGCTTTATTTAGTGTGGTTTTTGGAGCAGAGCCAGATGGTGCAGCTGTAACATATATTTCAAATTCAACAAAAAATGCCACACCGCCCCAGTCAAGGAATGATTCAAAGGGGACTATCACTACATTGGTATTGACAGCAGTCCAGCAGAACACAAAATGGAAAGCATATGTAGGAAATGTTACAGGAACTTTAGTATTAAAGGATTCCTCAGACTACAGTATCTATGAATGGACAGCTCTTGGAAACCCGACTGGTGAAGTATACATCACACGAAATGAGACAATAACATGGGCAAACATAAAATGTGCAAACTCGACAATAATAGAAAATGAGCAAACAGCAATAAATCACTCTTCCATAGCATCGGACAATATTAATTCAACCTTTTCAAACATTGCACACACTTCATTTTGGGTTGGTGATATAACCCAGATTGCAAGCAGCTCATGCCAAAGCACAGCTACATGGGTGAATGACTCATCGCAGACAATAGACGAAAATGCATTATTCCAGGAAATATTATTGCAGGATGATTTAAACTTAATATATGCAACAATCCTTGAGCAGGATGAATTTGGTTATAGAAATGATTCATCAACAACATATGACTTCCAGGCAATTATTGCAGACAGCGGCCTGCCGGGAAGCGAAGGACAGATTACCTATTATTTTTATGTTGAAATCCAGTCAAGTTAACAATGAATACAAAAATTAAAATCAAAAAGAGAACATTATTATCCTTTTGCCTAGCTATAGCTATGCTGAGCTTTGCACTCTGGATATCCCTTTATCTTCCGGAAAAAGGAGATGCTTATCTCGGGGCTGCAATCAATCAGACATTGAACACGACAGTCAATATTACAAATGCAATGCCTGAAGTCAGGAATATTGTCTGTGAGACTCCTGTTGATCTTGAAGCTTATGGAAATGTTACTCTTAACTGCAATACAACTGTTTTTGACTGGGATAATGATACACTAATTGTGAACGGGACAATTTACCAGGATGGTTCAACAGATGCAGATTCACTTCTTGATTATAATGTGAGATATATAAATACAAGCTGTGCAAGACTTACTCCGCAGGACCTTGAGATGAATTATAGTTGTACTTTTACAATATTTTATTATGCAAATAACGGCTCTACATGGATTGCTAATATTACTGCAAAAGATGATGATGATGCAATTCATACTAATTTATCAAATTATGTAACAATAAATCCACTGGTTGCAATATATGTGCCAGGAGTACTTGATTATGGCGAAATGATGACAAATGAGATCTCAGCAGATAAATTAGCCAATATAACAAATGCAGGAAACAGGAACGTGAGCATTTATGTAGAGGGATGGGGCGCAGTAAGGGGAGACGGCCTTGCTATGAACTGCTCATACGGAAGCATAGCAGTAAGTTATGAGAGATATAATTATTCAACTCCGGGATTAAGCTGGAGTTCCCAGATGGTGCAATTGACAAATGCGTCTGTTTTAATAGGGGATTTCACAGTTTTCCACAGGTTTGATGATACTTCATTAAATGATTCAACAAACTCAACCTACTGGAAGCTTGCTATCCCTCCTTTTGCAGGTGGTCTTTGCAACGGGAAGATATTATTTACAGCAGAAGACAATGGTGTTTAGATATAAGATAGTTTTCTTTTCTTTTGATTCTTCTTCTGGCATTTTTTATTTTTGGACTTAATCTTATATTTAAATATATTTTTTTCATTTTTTTATTTTCTATATGGTAAAATATTTATTCTTAAAT
>JAFGRO010000010.1 GCA_016935095.1 Candidatus Woesearchaeota archaeon | reverse complement strand
TAATAAGCTTCCTGCTTACTATCATCAGCGAAAAATCGCTGCTTTTTCTTAACAGGATACCTCACACTTTAGTGTGAGGAGGTTCATTTTATCAGCACTCTTTGATAAGAATAATCAAACTCAATGATTGCTTTATCGCTTGCAGTAAAACCAGAGCATTCGACTTTTCCATTGCCAAGAGAGCTTTCAATATCAGCCTGAACATCACTACATGAAGCCTCACAATCATTGCATTTCACAGTGTAACACAGCTCACCTTTAACTTCGCCTTTTCTTGCCCTTTCATAGCATATTTTTGCATGTTTTATTATCTCATTTACAAACCTGGTGTTGTCTCCTGTACTGTCAACATTAATTGTCTGTTTGTCTATTATCATTGACTCGTCACAGTCTCCTGTTAGTTTGCACATGAATTTATTAGATGAAAATGCCCATTTGGATATCATCCCTACAATGACAAATACTGCAATTACTGAAATAAAGATTATAAACATATAGTTCAATGGAAGGCTTGATTTTTTTGTTTTCATTGTATTATCCCATTATTGTCTCATATGCACTATCTGCTGTAAATTCTTTCCAGTAAGGTGCAATTATAAGATATGCCACGTAAATTATGATTGCAATTAATATTATATAAATAATATAATTTATTATTGTGAATTTAGATTTTTCCTTTTTTTCTTCTTTTGTCTCAATCTTCATATTGCCTAGTTCTTTTTGTTCAATTTCCCTGTAATCAACTAAATTCTTTTTTTTCTGGTCAAATGGTTTAGCATTTTTCTCTTGAACTGGTTTTTGCTCTTCAGTTTCTTTTTGTTCTTTTTGAACAGGCTTGGCAATAGGCTCATACTGGAGCTTTTCATCAATCATTTTTTTGTTCAGGGGCATCATGTTGCCGAATGCATCGCCTTCATAAATCCTGCTCTGCACAGTGCTGTATGATATGGCCTCTCTGAGTTTTTCAAACTCTTTCCTGTTATTACCTGTGATAACAACATAAGTCATTTTAGCTCACAATAATCTGTTTATTTTCAGCATCATATTCAATTAAAATATTATCCGTATTATAAATATCTTGTGAAATTAATAAATTGTCCTGCTCGCCACAATCAAACAGGTTTCCGGATGCATCCCGGCTGTTTTCAATAATATGGCAGAAATTCCTTTGCTTTATCAGTCCGGTAATTAATTCTTCTGTTAGTGGATAATTAAAAATATAATTCTGATTTACAATAAATTCATTGCAGATAAAATTGTTTTCTTCTTTTCCATATGAAGAATCTCTCCAGCAGTCAAGAATATTTTCAAGCAGATCTTCTTCAAGGCTGTAATAAGAATATTCAATATTTACTCCAAGCTCAATTATACCTTGATTTTCTGAGTGGATATTAATCTGGATTTTACACTCTCTTTCTTCCTGATAGCATTCTAAAAGAGCATTTTCAACTTGTGTGAATATATCTCTTTCAATTGAAGGAGAATTTAATGCCAAAGAATCAACATCAACATCATTACCCCCTATATTAAGGTTTAGTATATCCGGGTCCTGAATGAATTTTATTCTTAATTTATCCAGAATGATTGTGCCTTCAGAACTTGTTATTGTAATATTGCATTGATTTGTTTTACATGGCATATTATTAAGTATAGTGAAAAATTCATCAGTGTCAATTGCTTTGGGAGAAGTACTTTTATTTAATTGTTCATCCATCAGTTCCCATATTTCCTGGTTATCAAGATAAACAGTAATATTCTCCGGAAAAGGAGTTGTAATGATTTTAATTATTGCGTCAAATATGCTTGTCTTATTCTTAAAAGACTCTACCTGAATGTCATCTCTTCCTGTGGTTTCATTTATCATCAGGCTCATCCATTCACTTATGTTTGCACAGGTGTCTTCACAGGGAATACTTCCCACACCAAATCCTTCATTGTTGACTGGAAGTGCATTACTTGCAGGTTCATCTCCCTCAATAGGCAGGATGTAAATCCATCTGTCTGCAAGAGTACAGTCAGCAATTGCCTGCCTTACTGCAGGCCA
Organism: Candidatus Woesearchaeota archaeon; assembly: GCA_016935095.1. Taxonomy (GTDB): domain Archaea; phylum Nanobdellota; class Nanobdellia; order Woesearchaeales; family GW2011-AR15; genus WJJD01. Next base: position 17,778 of record JAFGRO010000010.1, on the reverse strand, counting down.
CTCACTGCCTGTAAATTTACCCGGGCCCTGTACAATGCCTTTATTATTGTTCCTTACAGGACCGCCTCCTGTGGGATCAGAATCACTTACAGGAATGATAATTCTTTTTACATCATCCTGGAATCTCCATGGGTGGTTTCTTGCTATGTAGGAAATGCCCACAGCCCAGCACTCTTCATAATCATCATAATGGTTAACTTCAAAATGACTTCCTGATTTATGATTTGAATTGCCGTCAAACTCAACCAGTGTCCTGATTGTCGTCAGGTTGTCTTTGCTTAATGTGACATCAACGCAATCCTGGGAAGCAATGCCTGCTCCTAACGAATAAATCGTAATATTTGTATCAAGGCCAAGCTTTAACAGATATGATTTTATATAATTGAGGTTATTACATACTGTCTGCCATTCATTTGACATGCTTCTTGAAGTATCAATTACAAAAGCTATATCCGCTTTTGAAGGAAACTCTTCTCCTGATATTTCAAGCTTTGGATTTAATAATTTTGCATTTAACGGCAATCCTTGTAATGTAGCTGCATATACTGCATTAAAATCACTTCCTGGGGGCACAATGATAATCTCTTTTGAATTTCCATCTGCAAATCTGTTTATTGTCTGGTTTGTAAGTGAAATCCTTAATTTTGCTTCCCTGAGTTTAGCATTGCTCGGAAGAATAAAACCAATGGAATCCTTATAATAATTATCTTCACTTAGATTTATTATTCCTTTTTCCCTGTTATCTGAAAAAACTTCAAGAGTACTGCTTTTTGATAACATTGTTTCTGTTTTCAGGGACAAATATTCTTCACAGAATTCATCAGTACTTTTCTCGTTGTTATATAATGTTCTGCAGTATACTTTCTTTCCTAAATTGGCATTTGATCCGATTAAAATAAACACTAATAAAATTCCCGCTACTGTAATAATAATTGAAAAGATTACATATATCGGCAGATTTGCTTTTTTTGATATTATTTTTTTTTCCATTATTATTTGTTTTTAACCTCCTCCTCCAACAGGCTTTGCAGGATTGCCCGGTTTTTCAGGGGTCTCAACCGGAAAGCACATTTCATCAAAAACACATGTTGCAGGACAATCATTATTTAATACAGGATGAGACCTGGAAAAATAAGTATGCATTAAAAAACTAAATTGCAGTTTTTCAAAGTTCCCTGTTGCACTTATTGGTTTTTCCTGTGAATTATCTATACAGGTTATATTGACAATCTGGCTCCAGAAATATTCTGTGCCTGTGCCGCCGCAATTGCCCATATCTGTTTTAGGATGGTCTGGATGCTTATTGCCGTCATAATCCCCTCCTTCATAAATAATCAGTCCTTTATTACAGGGAGGCACCAGATCTGGATTAATATCCTGCATGACTCTTGGGCATGCATGGTCATTACAGGTCGTAACTTCGCAATCATGGTTGTCATTCCCATAATTGCATCCTGTATCAACACAGAAAGCCGGGCAGGAATCACAATATCCAGCATCAGTGCAACAATCATTGCTCTTGCATGAAGATTGCTTAACATCATAAATATTAGTATCTATGAAAGTTTTTCCTGTAGAAGGATCTCTATCACATATTATTTCATAACTGCATTCAATAAAAGGATCGGGAATATTGCATTTGTCACAATCAGGATCCGGGCTTAAGCATTCCTGCGAACAATAATTATCTCCTTCTTCACAACCAGGATCTGGCTCATCAATAGCTTCACCATTACAGTCAGGATCAGGCAAATCAGGGCAATTATAAACACATTGATAATCCCTGTCAAAAGAGCCGATAAGCTCATTTACGGCATCATTCAGCATTTCTTCGGCAGTTACTTCATCAACCTGTTTATAATGACAGTTTTTATTTCCTGTGATACCATATTCCGGCATATTATTGCATGCAGTTCTTGCATAGCTGTTTTCATTAATCCAGTTTCTTATTACCCTGTAAAAATACCAGAATCTCCAATTATCAACAGGCACATTGAAACTTGTCTTTTGATGCACTTCTCCCCCTTCACCAGTGAATATTATCTCCTCATTTGCAACTGCAGTCACGTCAAAGCTTGTGTCTTTATTGTAATTCAGCACAGAAGATTCATCGACATTTACAATAATATCTGTTATTTTAAGGTCCGGGCTTATTTCAACATCGGGGTTTTTTCTTAATTCATCAAGATATAAATTAATGAATTCCTTTATCATTGTGCTTAAATTTAATTTTATCTCTTCAACGTCAGGAATCAAAGGGAGAGAATAACTCAGCCAGTACCCTAAATCAAGCCCTGTTTCATATGTTGCCCTGGCCTCTGAATTTTCAAGTGCATGGTATAATGTCCCGGAAACTGCTTCAGCTTTTTCTTCAAGCTCAGGCTGCATCTCTTCCTGCTGCAGTTTTTTCGGGGAAATGTTTAATATAATTACAATCGCAATAGCTACAGCTATTACAAAGGCAGTCATAAAGACGGATCCCTTTTTTTTCATATTCTCACCACCTCAAATTTTATATTTGAGACCAGTAAATTACTAGTAATTTAAGCTGTTTAAAATTTTTTTATTTTTTCTTTAACTTTAAGTTGCAATAATTATTCTTCCTTCTGACATTTCAACTCTGCATGCCAAAGGAAATATAAATTCAAATGTGATATACTCTCTGTCTGAAAACATACTGCATGTTTCATTTTTATGATGATTTTGGGCTTCATCAAAAGGATACCAGTATCCGCCTAAATAATCAGATGTTATGCATGCAGATTTATTTAACTCAAGTTTCCAGTTATTTTTTCCGAGCATATTATCTAGGTTTAGCCTGATTATATCCACAAGATTTATTTTGCCTATTACAGGACCATAATCTGTCTCCTCTTTTCTGTAGCAGACATAATCTCCCATGAGTTCATTTATTGAAATTCCTTTTTCTGTTATATACTGGAATTTGGTTGCACTGCTGATTACAAATATATTCTTAAAATCACTCATTGATTTCTCTGTCTGGATTACATTCTGCCCGGCAGACCCTATCTTGTTAAATAACAGAATCACCACCAGCACAACCACTAAAAAGACAATCCCTAAAAATTCAGATCCCTGGGATCTTTTCATCATCTGATTCTTGAATTTGTTTAATTTCATGAAATCACTCTTACTTTGTTATTTTCAGAAGATATCAAAACAAGGTTATTTCCCTTTGTGATTTTAAAATCATTAACATAACATGAAAAATAAGGATGAAAGCAGTCTTCATCAATGCAGAATTCATTATTTTCATTAATGTATTCAATTTCATAAACAGTATCAATCCTAAAGCTTTTTTCATCTTTTAAAATACATCTCTCTTTTATTAATCCATATAACCTTGAAATATCGCTTATATAAGCATTCAGTGATACAGAGCAGCTGTGTACAATTCCTCCGCTGTATCTTAATACACAGGGCAGGGTAGTTCTTATTTTCCTATCAACCCAGTCATGTTCTGTCCTGTTTAAACCGATTATCCAGCTGCTTAATGTTTCCATATCTTTTATTTCAACTGAATAGAGAAAATCAAAATTTTCAGAGCACCATAGATCTTTGTTATTTCTATTTAATCTATTTATTTTTTCAAATTCAAGCACGCTTTGCAGTGCTGCATGACTCTCGCTGGTTAAATAATCCCCTACACTGATGCAGTTTGGGTTGCTAAGGAAATTTAAAAAAAACTTATTTGCTTTATCATAATAATCAAAATGCTCTTTTGTTTGTGTTCTTGAAATTCTTGTGCGTATTACCATAAAAAGTATAAAAAAAACAAAAATAACCAGGAATATTGCAAACAAGCTCTTGATTGTTAAGGACATTCCCTTTTTGCTTTTAATTCTCTTTCTGGTTAAAATATTCTTTATACTTTTCATCTTGTTTTATCTCATCCATAATCTCAGCTTCGGTTTTATTGCTCCAGTCTCTTTGTTTCTGCTTGTTAATATTTGAAAATTTATCAATACTTTCCCTGGTGTATATTTTTTTATCTTCTTCAATTTTTTGATTTGCAACCTTTTTAAAAATTAAGATAAGCAGTGCAATAATTCCAATTGAACTTATGCTGCCAATCAAATAAAAAAAGGCAATCTTTTTGCTTTTAGTTTTAAATAACGCTTGGTCATTGTTTTCACAATCAGGGTCTGTGTTTATGCAATCAGGATCGCATTTTTTGTCTTTTTCATTATCACAATAATTGTCTTTTTCGCCTGAAATGCAGTCTTTTTCACATGAATAATAATTTTCATTTTCATTGCATATTCCGTTTCCGCAGGTATAATCCCCTGCAAGTGCAAATACTGAAAATGCCAGCAAGATCATAATTAATATAATTTTATTTTTCATTGCTGTTTCTTTAAAAATTGTTTATTAAGTTCTTCAGGGCAATCTATATCAAAACTTTCGCAGTCTGGGTCGCAGACTCCGTTTGCACTGTTTTCAGCAGGGCCGAGGCAGTCTTTATCACAATAATTATCCTTAATCATGTGCGTGTCAGGGTCGCAGATATTGTCATTGCTTTCCAGGCAGTCGGAATCATAGAATCCTCCGTTTTTCAGATTGTTATAGCAGTCTTTATCACAGATATCATCCCTGTCAAGGTGGTTTGTTATTCCATCTCTGTTAATGTCAATGCAATAATTAATGCAGCTGTCTTCTGAATATTCATTGTAGCAGTCCGGGTCGCATCTCATATCCGGATTTTCCTGGATGATACATCCAGGCTCGCATATTTTGTTATTTATTGTGCATGAGATATTGTTGCTTACAAAAAGATTCCTGTTTTTTTTTATGACATAAATAATCCCTGATGTTCTGAACTTACTCGGAATTACATTAATGTTTGAAACAATAACCGTGTCCTTAATCTCTAAATCTTTTTCAGGAAAAAACACACTCAGTTCATGATTATCTACTGAAACAACATATTCTTCAACATCTGTAAAAGAGAGATTATATATCGAATCGCTTGGGAACATCATTGATTTTTCTATTGAATCTTTAATCTTTTCAAAAAAATCCAGATAAATTTCTTTTTCGGTTTCTGAACTTTGCCAGAAGAAAATACTTCGTAATGAGCTTAATACAACTACGCCGACTACAAGCAATCCGAAAATAAGGACAAAATTAATTACAGTTGCACCTCTCTTTTGCATAGTTCTTTACTAGGAAAAGCAGTATATAAATCTGTCGAAAATGCATATCTTTATTGATATGTCTTTCTTTTAGAGTAATATAGAAATAATTTTATACTAATTAACAATATAAACTTATAATATAAAAACTTATAAAAAAGATGGTGAAAAATTATTCTTATCCCCAGGAAGATGACTCTTATAATAAGTTTTATGAGCAGTATAAAGATAAGATTAAGACACAATTAGGGGATGATTCTCTTCCTCCGCTTAATCAGAAAGTAATTTCTAAGGAATATTTAGAATTTAAAGACCAGTATATGCCTAAACACTTTTCAATTTATGAGAAGGCATGCAATATTTCTGAAAAGATTATAAAGATTGCTCCGGATAAAAACAAGGCGCGGCAAATCCATGATTCACTGGAAATATGTCATTTAAATGTCACTCCGACGGGAGTAGTAAGTTTTTCAATACTGTTTCCTATAATTTATATTATTCTTGGCGTGCTATTAACTACCCTTATTTCAGCCTTATTTCTTGCCCAGGGAAATATGTTTTTTATTATGTTTTTTTTAATTTCCGGCGTTGTTATGATATTTCCCTTGACAAATCTGCCTTTTATATTAGCTAATAACTGGAGATTAAAAGCCAGTAACCAGATGGTGCTTTGCATATTTTATATTGTCTCATATATGAGGCACACATCTAATTTTGAAATGGCAGTCAAATTCACTGCAGACCATATTGATCCGCCTTTATCTTTGGATTTAAAGAAGGTTCTCTGGAATGTTGAAACTGAAAAATATGAATCATTGAAAGAATCTTTTGAGGAGTATCTGAAAACATGGACAAAATGGAATATGGAATTTGTGGAATCAATACATCTCATAGAAAGTTCACTATATGAGCCGGTTGAAGAAAGAAGAATAGAGGCCCTTGAAAAAGCACTTTCCCTTATTCTTGAAGAAACCTATGAAAAAATGCTTCATTATGCACATGATTTAAAATCTCCCTTGACAATGCTTCATATGCTTGGCATTATACTGCCGATTCTCGGATTGGTTATCTTACCTTTAGTCATAAGTTTTATGGAAAATGTCCAGTGGTATCATATTGCTCTGTTATATAATGTTGCACTTCCTATCGGAGTTTTTTATCTGGGGAAGATAATTCTTTCAAAACGACCCACAGGATACGGCGAAACAGAGATTACTGAAAAAAACCCTCAATTGAGCAAATATAAAAATATAATTTTTTATGTTGGAAACAGAGAAATTAAAATCAGCCCCTTGATGATTTGCATATTGATTTTTTCATTATTATTTTTAATCGGAATATCTCCTTTGATAATACATCAATTTGACACAACAAAAACTTTTGATGTTGTAGTTGATACAGATTGGAAGATAAAGCCGATACATTCATTTCAGGAGTCAAGAGATTCGAGGTTTACTTTGCTTGGGTATAAGCCCAGTAAAATGGATAGCACTGATTTAATAGGTCCGTTCGGCATTGGCGCCTCAGTCCTGAGCTTATTTGTCCCTTTAAGTCTTGGTTTGGGAATTGGTTTATATTATAAAATGACAACAAAAAACCTGATTAAAATAAGGGAAAAATCAAAAGAGCTTGAAGCGGAATTTGCAGCTGCCCTTTTTCAGCTTGGAAACCGGATTGGGGATGGAATTCCTGGGGAGATAGCATTCGGCAAGGTTGCGGATTTAGTAAAAGATACTACAGCAGGGAAATTTTTTGAACTTGTCAGCATGAACATCAGCAAGTTTGGGTTTGGCGTACAGAAAGCTATTTTTGATAAAAATCACGGAGCATTGCAGCAATTCCCATCAAAGATAATTGAAAGTTCAATGAAAATTTTTATAGAGAGCGCAAAAAAAGGTCCGAAAATAGCTTCACAGGCTTTAATTAATATATCGCTTTATATTAAAGAGATTCATAAAGTAGATGAACGTTTAAAAGATTTAATGGCAGAAATAATCAGCAGCATGACCTCGCAAATTAATTTTCTGACTCCAGCTATCTCGGGAATAGTTATTGGAATAACTTCAATGCTGACTACAATCTTGACCAAACTGACCCACCAGATTACAGATTTAAGCTCAGGGGCAGGAGGATTAGGCGGGGCAGATAGTGCTATTGCTTTGATGGAATTATTTGGAGATAGTGTTCCTACTTTTTTTTTCCAGATTATAGTGGGCGTATATGTGGTCCAGATTGTTTATATTCTGACTATTCTTGTAAATTCAATTCAAAACGGTGTTGATAAATTGAACGAGAGAAATATGCTCGGCAAAACAATACCCAGAGCATTAATTATGTATTCACTTATTGCATGTGTTATAATGCTTATATTTAATCTTGTAGCAGGAATGGTAATGACCGGGTTTGGGATGTAGAGCAAATTGTTTTTTCTATACTTTTAAATAAGTTTAATTTAATTTTCATTTTGCCTCCTCCGTAACACAGACGAATTTTTTTCAAAACACAAAAAATTCTATTCCATTTTGCAAACTTTAATTTGCCCTGCAAATTAAGCAAAATTCCATCTCTTCAAAACTTGTTTTTGAAGCCAGGAAAAAGTATTTTTCCGTTGGGTCACGGAAGCAAAAGAAAATTTCAAACACAGATTGATTTGCTACACTCTTTATAAGAAATTAAAATAAAGTGGGACAGCGGGAACTCTCAAATCCAAAGTTTTTAATGACTCAGGGATATTTGAATCCCGGACACCACGGTATCTTGTAGTCATAGCTTTTGGCTCATCATACCGATTTGACCAACTTCAGCCGTGTGCTCTCCCAGGCTGAGCTACTGTTCTGGTTTAAAAACAATTAAGTTTTTAAATCCCCATTAAGCCCAACTTGGACTAAATTTGAAAGAATAAGATATTATTTAAAATGATTTCGGTCATAAAAGCTTAATTTCTATTTAAAATAGGTTTTATTTATTTGTTGCACAAGCACAGGACATTCTCACACAGGGTATTTAAATTGCAGATTATTTATCATTTCATTTAGTTAAGTAATTCATTATTCAAATTAAAATTTTCGAATATTTTAATTAAAAAATCTTTTAAGAATAATTCATAAACTTATTGGTCAAAATGAATTCAAATAATCTACAACAAAACAATGTTTTGGTGAGAATGCAGGATGTACTTAATACATATAAATCTAAATTTCATGGTATAAAAGCATTATCAAAATACAAAGAGTGGTTTCCTCTTAAAGCATCTCCTGAATTAGCTGGAATTGTTGCAGATCTTATAGGCGATGGTCATCTTCAAGGAGATCCAAAATGGAGACTGGATTTTTGTTCCAACTCTGTTGATGAACTTAAGAGATTTGAGACTGAATTATTTAATATCTTTAAAATAAGAGGAAAAAATCGAAAATGCACAACAAACACATATGGAACAATGAATTATGGGATTAATTGTAAGCCTCTTGCTAGAGAGCTAAAACTTCTTAAAGTTCCAACTGGAGCTAAAGTATTATCAGACTTTTCAATTCCAAAATGGATATTAGAAAGTAAGGATAATTTTGCTTATTTTATAAATAGGTTATTTAGTTGTGAAGGTACTGTTGATTTAAAATATAGATTTATTGAAATAAAAATGTATAAATCAGTTAAAATAATTGATTCTGGAATTGAACTTTTTGAAACCATAAAATTTCATTTAGAAAATTATTTTCAAATTAAAACAACAAATCCATTTTTAGAAAGTAATGTGAATTTAAGAAAAGATGGAAATAGAACAAAAGCAGTAAGATTGAAAATTAAAAAGAAAGATTCATTAATTAGATATAAAAAATATATAGGATTTGATAATAAAGATAAATCGGCGAGACTAAATAAGATCTCAATGAGCTATTTAAAATAATTTCGGAATTTATTATTTTATTATACAAAAACTTTGAGCATATAATCTGATAAGCTCAGGAATATAATCAGGTTAAATATAATGTTACAAGCCCTGAACAACAGAATCTGTATTAAATACCTGCCGATAATAACTCTTTCAATAAAATAACTAAAAACATTGTTGAACAAGATTACAATAATTGCAATATGATAATAATTTAAATGCTGTAAATAAAACACAATAAAAACATCAAGGAAATACTGTAATAGCAGGAATAAATAATATGCTTTTACTTTTTTATAACAGATTATTTCTCCGATGATCCCTCCTATAGACATTAAAACGCCTAACCTGATTCCGTGCAAATAAGTAGTTATGACAATAAAAAAAGTCAGTAATTCAATGTCAATTCTCTGATGCGTTAGATTTTCTATTATGACCCTCAATAAGAAATTCAGAAAAACAAATAATGCAAGAAACAATAAAACTTTGAGTTTGATAAAAAAAGAGAATAAAACAAATAAAACTATTAAAATTAGGAATCTTTTGCTTAAAATAATCTCTTTTAAAGGTTTTTTTTCAATATGCTTTTTTCTTTCCATTAATAATATTATATGGTTTTATTTATATAAAAACTTAATTGAAAAAAAGAAAAAAAGCCCCTGATGAGAGTTGAACTCACGACCTATGCTTTACGAGAGCATTGCTCTACCAGCTGAGCTACAGGGGCAATGAACAAAGAAAACCAGAATCAATATAAAAAACTTATTTTATCTCAGCAATCATCTTCTCTTTATCATTGTTAAACTTTGTCTGACATTTAGAACAGATAGGCAGCCTCTTTCCTTTTTTATCTTTGATATATGTGCCGATAATCTTTTTTAAAAAGGTTTCATTGACTTTATTTTTACAGATGGAGCATTTCATTGATAATAGAGAAACCAACTAGTTTTTTAAATTTACTTATTTCTGGAGCGCTGCATCTCATACAATCTCTTTACATCTTCAACTGTATTTATCTCATTAACTGGTTTTTCCTGCCTTAATCTTGAAAACCTGGGGAATCTCAAAGCATAACCTGAATTATAATTTACTGACTTTTGGATTTCTTCATAATTCACTTCAATTACTATTTCAGGTTTAACTTTGACAATTTTTCCTTTGGAACTGGTAATTAGCGGTGCAAGAAGTTTTGTTATTTGAGCAAAGCTGATTCCCTCTGAGTCCAGTTCTTTAAGGCCGGTGGAGACTTTGCCTATCTCCAAAAGCTTTTCTTTATTATTATTCCAGCAGGCAAGTGTATAACTGGTAAGCCACCCGCTTCTCTTGCCTTCTCCATATTCAGCCTGGATAATGACCAAGTCCAGAGGCTCCATAACAGGCTTGATTTTAACACCATACCCTATACGGTAGCCCGGCTTGTAAATTGCATCAAGGGATTTTGCCATTACCCCTTCCTCTCCATGTGCAAGGGACTCTTTATAGAATTTATCAGCGACCTCTACTTTATCTGTTATGATCTGTTTAGCCAGCACAATCTTTTTTTGTTTTTCACTAACAATCTTTTCAATAATCTGCCTTCTTTTTTTAAATGGCTCTTTTAACAGGCTTTTTCCATTATAAAAAAGAATATCAAAAATATTAATCTCAACAGGAAATTGTTTTGCCATATTATGGACTTCGTATTTTCTTTTAATTCTTTGAGAGATTGACTGGAAAGGAAGGTATTTTCCTGTTTTAGGATCATAGCCTACAGCTTCAGCGTCTAAAATACATGAGCTTGCTTTTACATTCTCTTTAACATAATTAACAACTTCAGGAAATTGGATTGTGACGTTTTCCAGTCTTCGTGTAAATAAGATTATATTATTATTCGTTTTATGAATCTGTAATCTAAAACCGTCATATTTAAATTCAAATGCAGCAGGCCTGCCGACAACTTCAAATGCTTCTTCAATATCTTTTACTTTTTGGTAAAGCATTACATTTAATGGTCTGCCGGCTTCTAAAGAAATATCATTTAATCCATTAATCCCTTTTTTTTTAATTGTTTTTATTACAACAGCAAATTCATTAGTGAGGTCATAAGCATGCTGTATTTTTTCTATGAATTCATTATATCTTTTCCGGTCTTCTTCTTCCAGTTCTATTTTTCCGCTGTCATAGTTTAAATTAAATTCTTTTTCAAAATATGCCCATACAATTGCATCTCTGATACTGCCTGTGCCTATGCCGACTCTTAAATCACCAATTATTGTTCTGACAATATACCTGGCTTCTTTTGGAGAGGCATGGATTAATAATTCTGAAATTAATTGGAGTTTTTTTTCGACTGTGCCTTTGCCTTCGAACTCTGAAACGTTTCTTAAATTATCAAAAACCTTGCTGAGAGTTAATTGTTTTTTGAAAAGAGAAGACTGTTTTTTCTTTTTAAACAGATTTAAGGCAACATCTCCCAAATCGCCTGTTTTTTTCCATTCATTTTCAATCTCCTTAATAGAGATTCCTGTAGCCTGGTTGATTGCCTTTACCATTAATTTTGAAGCAACACCGATTTCATTCTCTTCCCAGACAGGATAAATCTTACCCTGTAAAAGCAAAAGAATCTTCTCTGTTTCCTGAATATCAATCTTTTTAAGGAATTCTGAAATATGATATGTTTTCTCTAATCTTTTTGAAGTAGATTCAAGCTTTTCATAAATTTCAGCAAGTTCTTTGTAGAGCATAATTTATTTTAATTTGGTAGAATATATAAGCTTTACCAAAAACCTTTTATATTGACTAATTATTCCAATTATTCAATTCCACGTGGGGATGCCGGAGTGGCCAAACGGGATAGATTTCATATATGAAGTCCAAGCTTAGGCTGCTCATAGCAGAAGGTGTGAAGAGCCGTAATCGGCTATGACTAGGAGACACCTATTGGCTTAGTGCCTGCGGGGGTTCAAAAGAGCGCTTATAATGCTCGTGAAAGTCCTCCTCCCCACATTTATTTTTTCTAAAGAACTAATCATAAATTAAAATCATCAATAAACCCTACAATCGTCCTGTATCTTTGAATATATTCGAATCCCTTATCAGTTAAAGTAATAAACTTCTTTTCCTTTTTGTCAAAAATCTCTTTTATAAACCCTTTTTCTATGAGCTCAACATAATATTCAGAGAACCTTTGAGAGCTTAAATTGGAATACCTTAAAAGAGGTGTTGGCTTTATTGAATTATGATGCTCCTGAATTATTTTCAGAATATCGTAGATAACCTCTAGCCTGTCTCTTTTCTTATTCATTTTTTAATCTTTGTCTTTCTGATAATCCTCAGCAGAATACTTAAATATAGCCCTGCAGAGATCAGGAATAAAATTAACTTGAGTTCTATTAAAAACATTGGAATCTCCGATGAAATTATGTTTATAATCCATACAAAAAATATCAGAATATATATAATAAAAAAAGGATGCTTTTTCCATGATTTTTTGACTCCTTTTAAACTTACTATTGCCATAACTGAAAAAATGATAATTAATGAAATAATATGAAGAAGGGGTATTCTTAAAATAAAATCAAGGACTATTATCAGTATAGAAAACATACTGGATATGACAAATAAAACAAAATCATTTAATTTAATCTTTTTCCACATTAAACTATAAAATAAATATAATCCGGCCAGAATACTGGAATATACAAAGAAAAAATCACCAATTCTAAAAGGAGGCATCTGGGGCCTGAAAAACCCGCTTGAGACAACAAAAATCCTGAAAAATATCCTGAAAAAAAATCTCAGGACATGGGTCATTGCAAAAAAAAGAAAAGTATAACTAAAATATTTTATTCCCTTATGCTCTGTTAGTTTATACATCCTTCTGGTCCTGAAAAAGATAAACAGGCTCGCAACTATAATGACTATTGAATAGATTAATTCAATCCAGAAATTAGGCCTGAAAAAAAAGTTATGTCCGTTCATATATATTCACCAAGACTATTAAATATATAATTCTTTTTAAAAAAAATGGAACTGAAGTGTATATTTTTGTTTCTTCTTGTTTATAAACATAATCTTACTTACATCTCTTACTTCATATAAAATCGGAGGTGTATAACATGAAAAAAGGAACAATATTTGCTTTGTTGGGATTGTTGCTTGTTGGGATTGTGGCAGCAGCAGGAACAGCATCTGCGTTTGGATGGCACATCTTCAGTGATGAAGAAAACCGTGAAAAAATCCGCGCAGCAGTTGAGAACAGGGATTTTAATTCCTGGAAACAGGCAATGTCTGAGCAATTGACTGAAGAGAATTTTAATAAAATTCTTGAAAGAGATGAGCAAAGAAATCAGCACAGGGAAAACATGGAAGCAGTAATGGCTGCAATAGAAGCAGGAGATTATGATGCCTGGAAAGAAGCTGTTGCAGATTGTCCTGGAGAGGCAAAAATCAGTGAACTTATTACAGAAGAAAATTTTGACAGATTCGTCGAAATGCACAATGCCAGACGGGACGGAGATTTTGAAACTGCAAAAGAAATTTCAGAAGAGCTTGGGATAAACATGCCTGGTCATGGAAAAATGGACAGAGGCGTTGGAAGGTTTCCTGTGCATAGATTCAACATGAATGAGGAATAACTTCCTCATTTTTTTGTTTTTTTTTAAAATGAAAAACCCTTTAACTTATCTCAAACGGATATTCACAGGAAAAAAACAAAGCACATGGTATGTTATAAAAAATAACATTGATGAGGTTGAAGATATTGAGTTAATAAATGATTTGGATAGACTCTAAAATTTTATACTCTAAACTTATATAAATTCGATTAATCTTATTCAATAAATGGACTTTTAGTCCATATTGCTTATATATAAAATCAAGGATAAATAATCAAAAATGAAAAAAAACATATTTTTTTTAGGAATAATTTTAATAACCATTATCTCTTTAATTTTAGCATGTTCCCCTGAAAAAACAGATTTTTCTTTTATGGATGATAGAAAACCTGAAGAGGGAGGGGATGGATTTAATATAAACAATGAAGAAAGGCAGCAAAGAACTGAGGGAATGCCTGGTCCAAGAATGAATATCAGTGAAGAAGAGAGGCAGCAGATGTTTGAAGAGCAGCAACAGAAATCAATAGAGGCATGTGAATCAAAAAATGAGGATGACCTCTGCAAAATTGAATCGCCAAGAGGGGATATTACAGGCAACTGCAAAATCATGGATGAAAAACTTGTTTGTATGACAGAGAGGCCAATGATACCAAGATGAATCAGAATTCTGTTCTTATTTATTTGGAAAATGTATGGAAGATCTACCAGATGGGCGAGGTGGAAGTTCCCGCGCTGAGAGGTGTGAATGTTGAAATCAAAAAAGGGGATTTTGTAGCAATAATAGGGGCATCTGGCTCTGGAAAGAGCACTATGATGAACCTGATAGGTTGCCTTGACATACCTTCAAAAGGAAGAATATTTCTTAAAAATAAGGATATTACAAAGTTATCTGAATCAAATCTTGCAAATTTAAGAGGCAGGACAATTGGATTTATTTTTCAGCAGTATAATCTGCTGCAAAGCATGTCTGCATATGCGAATGTATTATTACCAATGGAATTTCTTGAATATGATGATAAGACCGCTTCAGAAAAAACAAGAAAAATTCTTGAGATTGTTGGCTTAGAAAAACATATGCATCACCTGCCTTCACAGCTTTCAGGAGGGCAGCAGCAAAGGGTTTCTATTGCAAGAAGCCTTGTTACTGACCCTGAAGTTGTTCTTGCTGATGAGCCTACAGGGAATCTTGACTCAAGAACAGGAAAAGAAATAATGAATATTTTCCTGAGACTCTGGAAAGAAGAACATAAAACAATAATAATGGTTACTCATGATCTTAAACTTGCCCAATATGCCCATACAATTATTGAGTTAAAGGACGGGCAGATAATAAAAATAAATAAAAAATTTTGAGTACTGAGAAATTTTTAAAAAATTTCTGGTACCTCCTCATAGAATATTTGAAGGTGGTGGAAAAAATGAAAAAAAAATATACTACAATGATTTTGTTATTGCTGGCAATTAGTTTAGTGTCAGCAATTGTAAATGCGCAAAACAACAATTATGTCTCAATTAGTCTCCTTAACCAGGATCCTGATCCTGCTATTGCAGGAGACATAGTTGAGCTAAGAGTAGGAGTCCAGAATAAAGGTGATGATTCAATTGATGATTTAATTATTGAGCTTATTCCTGAATATCCTTTTGAGGAAATTCCAGGGGAAGATCTTACAAAAAAAATTGAAACACTAAGCACAAGCGAGGTTGCTGAAAACCAGAAAGTGCTTAAATTCAAAGTCAGGGTTAATAGGGATGCGATTGCAGGAAGCTATAATATCTATTTTGCTGATTACGAAGAAGGAAACAGGAGAACAGATGCAAGAAGAGGATTAACAATAGATATTAAAAATAAAGAGAGTGCTGAGGTTATTTACATAGATACTGTAATTTTGGTTCCGGGAGACGAGCAGACAATCAGGTTCACAATTAATAATGTCGGCTCTGCTCCTCTAAGAGATTTAACATTTTCATGGGAAAATGAAGATGAAATTATTTTGCCTGTAGGTTCTGATAATACAAAATACATAAAATATATTGATGTGGATGACAAGGCTGAATTAAGTTTTAACGTTATTGCGGATTCAGACGCCACTGCAGGTCTTTATAAGCTGGATTTAAGCCTTAAATATGATGACCCTCTTACTAATGAAGAAGAGGAAATTTCAACTATAGCTGGAATTTATGTGGGAGGAGGCACTGATTTTGATGTTGCATTTTCAGAGACTTCCAGCGGGACTACTTCATTTACTATCGCAAATATAGGAAGCAATCCTGCTTATTCAGTTTCAGTAATTGTTCCGCAACAGCAGGGCTGGAGTGTTTCTGGTTCCAATTCAATGATTATTGGTAATCTGAATACAGGAGATTATACAGTTGCGAGCTTTGTATTGCAATCAAATCAATTTAGGCAGTCTGATATGACCCAGCAATCTAACGCAACCAGGCCGGACAGATTTACCCAGAGGGAAGATACCCAAAATTTAGATAGTCTAAAGGTGCAAATTGCTTACACGAATACAATGGGTAAAAGAGAAATGATTGAAAAAGAAGTGAATATTAATTCTCAGGCTACGAGTGGAGCAACAACTGATTCAGAAACTCAGACATCTCAGGCAACAATGGCTTCATTCAGGGGAAGAAGATTATCTCAGGAAAGTTTTTTTTCCAAGTATAAATGGTATATTGTTGTTTTGGTTGTTCTAACATTATTTAGCATTATGTACTGGAAATACAAAAAGGAAAAACATCGTAATCCTAATTTTAAATTCAGATATTTGTTTAAAATAAAAAAGCATAAATAAGTCAAGATGAAGTTAAGGAAATGCCTGAAGCATGCCTTTGGGATGGTGCTGCATAGCAGGTTGAGAAGCTGGCTCACTATACTTGGAATTGTCATCGGTGTTGCTGCAGTGATAGCTATAATGTCAATAGGAGGAGGTATGCAGCAGACAATGACTGAGCAATTAGGAGGCTTAGGAGGGGATATCTTGACTTTAAGTGCCGGCTATTCCCGTGGCTTTAGGATGTTCGGTGGTGGTGGTCCTCCTGGTGAAGGAGGAGGTGGCTCTACAGCTACTGAAGAAGAGCCTGTTTTAGACAGGACAGATGTGCAGGCATTAAGAGGCATTCCTGATATTGAGGCTTTTGATACGCAGATTAGCGGCAGTGTTGATGTAACTTTTCTGGGAAAGTCCGGTTCTGTCAGATTAACAGGTGTTGACCAGAAAGTATGGTCAAGAATTACAACCGCGGAAATTGCTGAGGGAAGAATGCTGGATTCTGCTGACCAGAATGTTATTGTGATTGGCGGAAGACTGGCAGAAGATTACTTTGATAAGCCCGTAGGAATAAACCAGATGCTCACAATAGAGGAAAATGTCTTCAGGGTTGTCGGAATACTGGATGACAGCAGTACCTCTATATACATGCCGATTCAGATGGCATATAAGGTATTGGATGACAAGGAAAATAATGTGTATGATTCTATTGTCATAAAGGTCAAGGATGAGGAGAAATTAGATGAGACAATTGAAAAAATTGAAAAAAAGCTCATGATGGTAAGGCATGTTACTGAAAAAACAAAGGATTTTTCAATAAGTTCAAGTAAGCAGATGCAGGAAACAAGATCAGAAATGATGTCATCAATGAATGCATTCCTGGTTGCGATTGCAGGAGTCTCTCTGATAGTCGGGGCTGTCGGTGTAGCAAACACGATGTTCACATCTGTTCTTGAAAAAACCAAGGAAATAGGCATAATGAAGGCTATAGGCGCCCGTAACAGGGATATTATGATTATTTTCCTGCTAAATGCCGCGCTTATAGGTCTTGTCGGAGGATTTATTGGAATTGTCTTTGGGATAATTCTTTCAGGAGCATTGCCTGCTTTGATGGGTGAAGTTGGAATGCTGAGAGAAGGCACATTTGTTTCAGTTAATTCTATATTCATGGCGATTTCTGTTTCAGTGATTATAGGTATAATAGCAGGGTTTGTTCCCGCATACCAGGCATCTAAATTAAGGCCTGTAGACGCTTTACGATACGAATGAAATGAGTATCACTAAAGTCAAGGAATGAACTTGAGAATGACAGACTTACGATACGAATGAAATGAGTATCGCTAAAGTCAAGGAATGAACTTGAGAAT
>JAFGRO010000009.1 GCA_016935095.1 Candidatus Woesearchaeota archaeon | reverse complement strand
TTTTTGTTTTACCCGTGCAATTTCTTCCAGCGGTATTACCATATTATCCCTCCTATTTATACAGGATAATAAACTTAGTAATATATTTATCTTTTTTTAGTTAATCAGATAAATAAATTTATATACTAGTATAGCTTTATATATACTAAGAATATTAATGAATTGATGTAAAATGTGCAGGATGATAATAGCGCTTGGCAGGGTTGAAACAGGCAGATTAATAGATGATTTAATTGTGATAGCAGAAGGAAAAAACGAGCTGCATGAAAAAAACCCTTATTACGGGAAATTAAAGCATTCTGATGGTTGGGGGCTTGCATACCTTGATGAAAATGATAAATGGATTATTTATAAGTCAGTAAAGCCGATATATGAAGACGGGAATATCCATAAGCTGAAAAATATTAAGACAAATGCCGTCATACTCCATGTAAGGAAAGCAACTAATGGAATTAAATCACTAAGCAATACGCAGCCGTTATTTTTTAAGGATATTTCAGGAGAATTTCTTTTTGCGCATAACGGCTCAATAAAAGATGAGATTGATGAAAAAACAAGATTTTTATTAGATGGGAATTCAGATACTGTATTGTGGTTCAATAAAATAATCTCTGAACGAATTGAAAATAAAAAGTGGGAAATAGAAAAAAACTTATCCTCATTAAAGGAGTTTACTTCTGCTAATTTTTTTTTAGTCACGCCTGAAAAGGTCATTGTTGGAGAGTATTATAAAAAAGACCCGGAATATCATACAATGAAGCTCTTGAAAGAAAATGAATCTATAATAATCTCATCTGAAGTCCTTCCATGTCTGGAGGACAGATCCTGGGAAAAAATTGAAAACAAGACCCTTATTAAAATACAGCTTTAATAGTTGATCTTTTCACACATCTTTTTTGTGATCAGAAGTTCCTTGAATATATCCACAGTGCATTTTAATCCAAGCTCTCTTGCGGTCTGGTCATTAATACTGTTGATTGAGCCCTGCTTTTTCCTCACAAAATCAATTATTTTGTCTGAAGTTGATTTTTTCTCATCAACCATATCTGAAAATACATTCCTTGGCTCTTCATATCCAATCTTTTTTGCAAGCTTCAAAAGCTCTTTGCAGTAATTTGCCACACTTCTGTTCTTAAGGCCTGTTTGTGCTGAGTTCTTCTGGAGCCCTGACTTAAGATACCAGTGTTCAGGAACAAGCATACTTTCTTTTTCAATCTTAAATGGCTCGCTGTTTCCCTCTTTACAGGGATGGACTGAAATATTATTTTTCTTAACATAAGATGTGATTGTTTTCAGAAGGGTACTGAGTGCTACAACCTTCATTGGCGAGTTCATATCACTGCCGCGTGATTCCATTGTTGCATGAGCGCTTATCTTTACAGGCTGCCATGTGCTGTCAAACATAGAATAATCATATTTTGTGAAGCTTTTATATGAGATGCCCTGCTCTTTTAACAGGAGGTTCCACTTTTTATACTTGAGATGAACATTATGCACAAGCTCCTTAAAATCAGGAGAGTAGTTATTTAGTCTTCCATATTCTGGATGCTCGGAATAAAGTGAATCAGGAAAACTAAAAGCAGGATCTGCCCTGTAAGCCTTAATCCTTGAATCTTTTCCGCATAATTTACCTTCAAAATAGGGTGATGACTGCATGAGTGCTGTGATAGCAGGATCAAGTGCAATAAAAAGATTATATACATTTAATACCTTTTTTTTGTTTTTATCATTGATATCAGGATAAAAAAATTTTATTAGAGGATTATAGCTTTTTCTGGGAAGTGAATGGTGGTAATGAAATCCAATGCACCTGCCTGCATTCTGCCAGTTCTCATTTCCTAGAATCTTTTGTTTTGCAATATATCTTTTATCTTTTCTCATCTCAGTATTATTCTTTCCTGGGTAGGTGCCATAGTAAAATAGGTTCATATCTTCTTTGTCAACCTTATAAAGCAGTGTTTCAAAGTCACTGAAAAAATCAGAAAAAACATGTTTTGAAGATAAGTGCGGAAAGCTGGTGAGTTCAATCATTGATTTTGCACACTCTTTCTTAATCTCAGTATCAAGAAGCTCATCTTTGAGGCTTCCAATAATTTTATCAGAATCATTGCATATATTGCCCTCGTTATCTAAAAGAAAAAATTCAAGCTCTATACCGAATAATCTGTGGATTTTCGGATAGGGTATAGGAATCATTGTTAAGATAAAGAAGATGGATGCTGTTTTAAGTGTTTTGGAACAGAAAAAGATATTTATTCTCTTTTGTCGTTATAATCTCAACAAATATCATAAATATCATAAAAATATAGAAAAATATATAAGTAGGAAGTATAATAAATATCATATAGTAGCCATTTTTGTATACTGGTGAAAATAAAGATTAACATAAACAAGTGATTTGATGAGCAGGAGTAAGCGTGTAAATATTGTCTTAAAAGAAGATACTCATCTAAAGGCTAAAGTAATCGCTGTTCTTAAAAATACTACTCTTAATGATTTTTTTGAAAAGGCAATAGAGGAAGCCATAGAAAAAAACAGACAGATCCTAGACAAAATAAAAAAATGAACCCTAAACTTAAATTAATATTGTGCATGTTCGTTTTACTAGTTCCGGGAATATTAGCTGTGGGCACTGTGCAGACCTCTATACTGCAGCCGCCTGAAGTCATCCTGTGCGGGGATTACCAGCAGTATACAACAATTACTGCAGGAGGAATAATAAACAAGATTAATGTAACGTTAACTTCAGTAACAGCAACATTATACTTTTCAGGAAGCCCGGGCCTTAATTTTGTCACATCACAGAATGTTAATTTAGGGGATATAGGTCCGCTGTCCTCTAGTTCAATAAACCCGTCATGGGTGCTGCAGTGTTATACACCCCATCAGGGAATCTATCTTGCCTATGTAAATTACAGTTCAGCAAACGGCTATACAGGAAGCTCAATAGATGAGATAACATCTTTAATAACAATCCATGAAAATACAGAACTGTATGCCAACGGGACAATTATAGAGGGAACGCCTGTCTCTCCCGGCGAGGAAGACATTCCTGTAATCTCAGACAATACACCTACAATTGTTGTTACGACAAACAAGGATTCAATATGCAGGGGCTCTCTTGACCATGATGAAGCCTATGAAAGCATGGACTTTGTATTTTACGGCACAGAGAAGATACATAACTATACATTTACCAGCCCGATAGCAGAAGGCCAGCATTCAGTCTATGTAAAGTGCAAGGATTCTTTTAATAATATAATGCAGAACTCTGTTGAGATCAGGTTTATAATTGATTCAAAGGCTCCGGGAATTACAATATTGACGCCTCTCTCAATAACGAGTGAATATACAAATCTTAATGTATCTGCAGATGAGGATTCCGAATGCCGCTACTCAGAAGAAGATGAGTCTTTCAACAGCATGACAGAGTTTGAGATTTCTGAAGAGAGGTTCTTCAGTGTTCTTCTTGCAAACCTTTCACAGGGTGAAAATGATTATTATATAATATGCAAGGACATAGTAGGCAACGAGGCAGAAAAAAAGATTAATATCAAGGTAGAGATGCAGCCTACCTGCCAGATATCTTTAAGTGATTCCTCGCCTGTAAAAGAGGGCATTATTAAAATCACGTTAATACCTTCAAAACAATTAAGAGCAGTGCCCTCGCTAAGTTATTCATTTACAGACACGCCGACTTTTTCAAGGCAGATTTCACTTGTAAAATATGACGGGTTTTACATAGGCTATATGATAATGGAAGAATACACCATGCCTAAGATAGGAGTGTTCAGTTTCCAGGGATATGATTTAAACGGTGTAATTGGCACTGAAATTACAGAAGGCAAGAATTTCATAGTTGACACAATAAAGCCGGAAGCAGTCACAAGCTTTGACATCTCTACGGATTCACAGGGCAATATTAAATTGAAATGGTATTATGAAGGTGAAAAAGAGCACCACTTCAATATATACAGGTCAGCTTCCCCTGGCGTCAATTACATTCATTTGTATGATTCAACAATAAATGACGAGTATACTGATGACAATATTGAGGAGGGCATTGAATATTTCTACAGGATAGCAGCTGTAGACGAGGCCTCAAACATAGGTATATTATCAGCTGAAAAATCAATTACTGCAGCAAAGAGCAGCTATTCGGATATCCCAAAAGAAGATATCCCTAAATATGAGACTTTAAGGGAATACAATAAAACACTCAGGGAGCTAGAAAAGATTGAAATTGACATTAACTGGGCAGAGGCTAATCTGAACGAGGAGAAGACAAAGGAATCTGCAGTTGAGGAACTCAACCTCATTAAAAAGGTCATGGATGCAAAATCCCAGATATCTAAGATAAAGAACCAATACGAAAATATTGATTTAAATGCATATACTGATTCGGATTTAAGAAGCCAGATCTCAACAACCACAAAGCTTATTGAGAACCTTGAGCAGACAACGCCGCATGAGCTGATTGTGGAAAAAAAGACAGATTACCTGCAGAGCACCACTGAATCAGATATTGATGAGGTTGTGAATGAAATAACCAGGAATTTAAATTATTCTGCAAAGCAAATTAAGCAATACAAAGAAAAGAATTATGAGATCCTTGATAAAGTAAAGGTCTCATCTGAAATCAAAACCCTCACAATAGAATACCTTAGCGGTGATACGGATAACAGGATAATTGTAAGAAAAGAGGTTTATTATGAAAGCCCTGAATCCCTGGAAAAGATAAAGATTGTTGAACTGATTCCAAAGACAATTGCAGCTGATCTGGGCAGCGTGGATGTCAGGACCCCTGATTATGTGATTATAAAGGAGGACCCGATTATTGCATGGAATATAGATGAGCTGAGCTATGACAAGTTCGAGATTAAATATCTTATATTAAGCGATGATTTTTCAGAAAGCGCTAAAAACACAAAGACAGTTGTATTATTCAGGCAGGACTTGATTAAACCGGATTCATCACTGGTTACAGGATTTTCAGTGTTTTTTTCAAAGGTTACGCCTTTCGGGATATTGCAGACTCTAGGTATGTTTGTGGGTATTGCTTTGGTTATCGGCTTATTGCTGTATTATCTGGTCTATGTAAAGGAGATTGATTTGAAGGGAGTCTATTTCTCTACATTAAAGAATTTTACATCTAAAAAACAGGAAAAGCCCTCTCCGGAAAAAGAGCAAAAAACAGAGAATGTGCAGAAGCTTAATATAGATTATAACCTGTTAACCTCTCCTGTACAGTATTTTTACCTTAGCAACGGGGATGTTATAAGAAGCCTGGCTGAGTTTTTTGACGTGTTGGCTAATATTGATGATTCAACATTTAATTCCCATGTTAATGAGCAGAAAAATGATTTTGCAAACTGGCTCAGGGCAACATTTAATTTAAGTGAGCTGGCTGGTAAAATTGAAAATACAAGGAAAAAACAGGATATGATTAGTATATTAAACAAGTATAAAACATGATGTAAGTATGTTTTTCAGGGGAGGGTATAGATTAAAATCACGAACAAGTATTTATTAATTGTATTGCTCGTTTTAATAGTCTTATTTAGCTTCTGGGTTTTTTTGCTTGATATTCAGCTTATAGAGGCCCAGGCTGCAATCAACCAGACATTAAACACAACAGTCAATATATCAAATACAATGCCAGAAATTACTGTCCTGGTATGCCCTTCAGACCTTGACTTAGAGGCTTACGGCAATAAGACAATTACATGCAATGTTACAGTATATGACTATAATAATAATACTCTGGGAGTAAACGCTACATTTTATTATTATCTGAATGATGCGGATGACCCTGACAATAAAAACATCCATTACACAAATGTAACCTGCGGGAATGTTACTGTCCAGGATTATGAGATGAATTTCACCTGCGGCTTTGAAGTGGCTTATTTTGCAAACAACGGCACATGGTATGTTAATGCAACTGCATTTGATATTTTCGGGTCCAGCATGTCAAACATCTCAAATGCAGTTACTATAAATCCTTTGATTGCAATTTATATCCCTTCAGATACAGTGCTTGATTTTGGCGAGCTCAGCACAGGAGATATTTCAGCAGATAAGCTGGCAAATATAACAAACGCAGGAAATATGCCTATAAACCTCTCTGTTTCAGGCTGGGCTGTTACAAAAGGGGACGGCCTTGCAATGAACTGCACCTACGGCTCAATCAACAGGACATATCAAAGGTATGAGATAACTGCAGGCCAGAGCTGGTCCGCAATGAACCTTCTTCCAATATCAGATATAATGATAACTGATTTCCACATTGCAAAAACAACAAACCAGACATATCCTGAGACAAACTCAACCTTCTGGAAGATCTGGATCCCTCCATACGCAGGCGGCATATGCAATGGGAAATTGCTGTTTACTGCGGGTGATTATGAGTGAAGGTTATTTTTTCCTAATATTTTTTAGCGTATTTACACCAGTTAAAACAGAAATTATTGCAATAGAAAACAATCCAACAAAATAACCAAGTTTTAAATTTTGTGCATTATAATAGTCTTCCACATTTCTGTATACTTTTCCAACAGGTATTATCAACACATCCTCAATTTCTGGATTATTATCATCTCTTAATACAATATTCAGTTTGTTATCATCATCTTCTATATTAAAATCTAATAAATATTTATTAACATTTTTTGATAATACTCCTGAACGGAAATTTGATTTTTTCTCGTCAACTCCATAGAAATTCACAACATCATATCTTGAACTAAATGAAATATTTTTATTCTTTGGTATAGTAATTTCACATTCAAGAGAATAGCCTGCCACAAAATGGTTAAAATTCCCTGAATCACATTTATACTCTAATTTATAATAAGTTGTTTTATGTTTCACAGGTAGGTTTGTTGGAACTTGAAGACTAATTAGGGAACTGCCAAGAAGAATTACATAAAAAATTAAGTTTACCGCCAAAACAGTATAATTATTCTCCTTTTTTAGCATAGGAATTTTATTTTTTTGATCTATTAAACTTAGGGTAGAAAAAACAAATAAAATAATTGATCCACTTAAATAAAAACGTTCAAAATTTACAAATCTAGATGTGAATTTATCATAGTATAATATTAATAGAACAAAGGAACCAATTGTTGTAATAGCCCAAAACCATACTGAAGCCTGAAACCTAAGATAAAATTTCCGATAACTATCCCAATCAAATTTCTTTGATTTATTATTTGGATTTTTCTTTTTTATGTTCTTTTTTAATTTTGTTTTTTGCATTCTTTTTAGGTATTATTCTAACTGGTTGATGTATATTATCAGATGTTTGGAATATTACATACTCTCCTACTTCAGTCATTTTTTCAATTGTGCCAGAGAAATTTGGTCCTACTACTACAGGTTTCTGTGTTTGCCTTAAAGATTTAATATAAATTTGCCATGAAATAAATATAAAACCAAATATTAGTACTATTCTGGCAAATATATCTGTTGGGAAGAGTGTATCTACAAACAAAAAAAGTGTTGCTGTTAAAAAGCTTGTAAAAATACTTTGAATAAAGGCAACTCTATTTTCTCTAAGATATTCAAATTTTTTTATTTTATCTAAAAATGCATCTTTTTGCTGTTTGGTTAATTTTATTTTTTTTTTCTTTACCATTAATTCTAAGGAAAATAAAATGGATTAATAAAATTTATTTAAATTATAAAACAAATTCCTACCCTTTTTCCACTCCTCAAAATAAAAAGGTTTATATAGTGAAATTCTTTTAAAATTTAGTGTGGGGATGATTGAATCATTGAGTTGAAATTAGTTTAATTTAGATAGAGATTTATTTTTCAACTTACATTGATTGATATAGCTTTAGCTATGCCCTTTAAGCAAAAGAGGGATATTGTTGAATAAAGAGGGGGATAAAAAAGAAAAATACAGGTATAGATATATCCCTCTGCTGAAAAAGCTGAATCTTTTTCTGCTTATCCTAATCTTTATTTCAGTTATTTCTGTATCAACAGACAATTACATCAGCCTTGACAAGCCTGTTTTTGATGTGAATGAGACAGTTGTAATTAATATAAACTTACAGGAATTTTCAAATACACTGCTAAAGATAATCTCCCCGAAGCAGGAATATAATTTTCTCAATCCTGTTAAGACAATAAGATTTATCCCGAGATTTACAGGAAGGTATTTTATTAACTTATATAAAAATTCAGTGCTTTTTGATTCTGCTGAATTTGAAGTCATTTCAGATGAGACAGATGACTCTGAAAAGCAGGTTATCTCCCTTGATAAATATAATGTTACACTTGGTGAAAAGGTATTTATTAAACTAAGCCTGGATGAATTTGAAAACAAACAGTTAACTATCATATCCAAAGAAAAAACCTATCACATGTTCAATGTATTTGACAGTGTTGTCTTTACACCCGTTACATATGGCCTGCATGTAATTGAATTAAGTGAAAATAATGAGATTATCGCATCATCAACATTCTATGTTTCTGAGCCTGTTTCTGAAGAAACTGGACCTAAACCTGGAAAAATTTCTCTTAAAAACAGGCTGAACCAGGAATCTGATTTTGAAATAAGTGTTTATGATAAAGAGGGAAGCTCTGAAACCTTAAAAAAGCAATTATTCCCACACAAGATCAAGTCTTTTTCTGAGCTGGAGCTTCCTGCTTTTTTTAATGAGAAGATAGACATTGAATTAGTCTCTGAAGAAATCCCTGATAAAAAACTGAGATTCACAGGAATTAATATTTCAGAGGATTTTAATCTGAAATTAGAGAACCTGAATGCTTTTAAAATCAATAAAAGAAATTCAGTAAACGGGTTTGCAGTAGACCCTTCTTCATTGGAATTTGATTCCGCTGAATTAATTTCAACAGCTCAGGGCAATGAGTTATGGAAATGCGCAGAATGGGATTTTGAAAACGGGCAGTGCCTTGGCAAGTGGAATAAAGTCATGGATATAGCACCTGGAGAGATTTATACAATAACATTAACAAAAGATGATCCTGCATTTGCAGAAATATTAATAACAAGAGCCATGCACTTGGATGAGGACAGGATTTCAATAGAAGATGTATATGATGAGGTCAGTGCAAGGGACAACATTTGGGCAGAGATACCCGGAGAGCATTATTTAAGAGTGGAATTTGAAAAAGAGCTTAGTTCAGGCAATGACATAACAATATACGCAAGGAGCAATTACGCAGATGCAAGAGTAGAGGTTTATGAGCAGGACAGAGATGAATTAATTGCAGAATTCGGAATCATAGATGAAGACAAAAAATACCAGGTTTTCTTGACAAATCTTCAGGGAACGCAAAATACATTTGACTTGAAGATAACAGGAAATCCAGTAGAGTTTGATTACATAGTAGATCCGCCGCAGAAACAGGTGTATGATGTAGCAGGCAGTGATATATTTACTGTTCCTACAGGAGTTAATTATATTACAATAAAAGCATGGGGTGGTGGCGGTGGCGGTGGCGGTGGCGGTGGTACAGATGTTGGTGCTGATGGTGCAGGCGGAGGATTTGCTCAGGCAACAATTAATGTAACACCTGGTGAAACACTTGATATTTATGTAGGAGGAGGAGGTACTGGCGGAGAAGGCTCTGACTCAGAAGCAGCCGGTGGTGGCGGCGGCGGTGGCTACTCTGGTATTCTTCGTAATAGTACAGAGCTTGTCATTGCAGCCGGCGGAGGCGGTGGTGGCGGCGGAGATGATACTGCAGGCCAGCCTGGCAATGCAGGTGGTGCAGGCGGCGGAACCAGCGGAACCGATGCAGTTGATGAAGGTTCAACTTCTGGGGGAAACGGCGGAACGCCCATTGCTGGAGGAGAGGGTGGTGCGAATGGTGGTACTTCTGGAATTTCACTATCTGGAGGAGACGGAGGAATAGGTGCATCTGGCACAGCCTGTAGTGATGGTGATGAGTGCGGTGGTGGCGGCGGCGGCACAAATGGAGGAGGAGATGGAGGAGATGGAACTACTTACCGTGGCGGAGGTGGCGGTGGCGGTTCCGGTCACTACGGCGGCGGCGGCGGCGGCGGCTCAAACGATGGAGCTGAAGGTGCATGCGGCGGCGGCGGCGGTTCTTCTTATACAACAGGGACAGACACCAGCACAAGTTCTGGATCTGGTGCCGATGCTGCAAATAACCTTGACATAGATTATCAGGGCAGTGCGGGCCAGGCTGGCAGTGGTGGCGGGACAGATACTGCCGGAAGCAATGGCAATCCGGGGCTTGTTGTAATTCTCTGGGATAATCCGCCTAATGTAACTTCATTAAATTATCCTGCTGATAATGCAAACATTTCAACAACACCTATAGAGTTTAATTTTACAGTTATAGATGATTCTGGTTTTAGCAATTGCAGCCTTTACATGAACATTTCCGGCTGGACAATCCAGGGCACAACATATAATGTGCAGAACAACACAAACATGAATATTACCTCAAGCCCTGCAGACGGAACTTATCTGTGGAATATTCGTTGCTGGGATAATGCGACTATTTCAAATAATGATTACGGTGACTCAAATTATACTGTAACAATTGATTCAACACCTCCAAGGGTTGCTGATATAACCTTTTTTCCTGAAAACCAGATTCAGTTGAACCCGATTAATATTACTGTTAATATCTCGGATCTTCTTCCAATAAGCTCGGTTATTGCACAGGTAACCTTCCCTAATACAACTAAAATAAATTATACAATGACGGATTCAGACGGAGACGGAATTTATAATTTAACTTTTACAGAAACATTCCAGATTGGGCAATACAACCTTACAATATATGCGAATGACACAGTAGGGAATATAAACAGCACAGAGCATAGCAATTTCACAGTCCAGCTTGGTACACTATCCTTGACAACAGACAAATCAGAATATGTAGTTGAGGAGACAGTATA
>JAFGRO010000008.1 GCA_016935095.1 Candidatus Woesearchaeota archaeon | reverse complement strand
TAAATTTATTTATTTTATATTTTCATAATTAAGGGAATTAAAATTTTATTTTTTAATAATTAATTTTCTTTTTTTTAATTTTCGTTATTGAGGGAAAACTCACGTTGCCCTATATGTGTTTAGAGACGTCCCTCAATGGCTCCCTCTGCTTGTTTAATCACAAGAGGCGCTTGGGGAACGTCCTGTTTAAGATTCAGGAGCAACCAGCACATTTCCCAAAGCCTAAAAAAATTTAATTGATTAATTAAAAACCAGGATTAGTTGACAGCTCATGAAATTGTAAATTATTTAAATAAGCTTATTTTACTGGTTTTTATGGATTACCTCTGGTTAATATTCGCATTATTGTCTGCTTTTACAGCAGCTCTTGTCGGCATATTTGGTAAAATCGGATTAGAAGGCATAGATGCAAATACAGCAACTGCAATAAGGGCAGTTGTTATGGCCCTGTTTTTGATAGGGGTTGTTATAATGCAGGGTAAATTAAGCCATATATCCTCAATTGTGTCCAATAATAAGGCTATGCTGTATATTTTCCTGAGCGGGATTGCAGGAGCATTGTCTTGGCTGTTTTATTTTATTGCGATTAAACTGGGCAAGGTATCTCAGGTAGTTCCAATTGACAGGTTAAGCGTTGTTTTTGCAATTGTGCTTGCGTTTCTGATTCTGGGTGAGAAAATCAGCTTAAAAACAGGAATTGGAGCTGCATTGATTGCCAGCGGTGCGATTATAATTGCACTGGGCTGATTATTTTTCAGAAATTATAAATCCCAGTTTTTTTAATTTACCGGTTGCCCTAGCCAAATCCTTTTCTTTTACAAGAACATGGTCTGTTGAATAAGCAGAAACTGCAAAAATACTTATTTTTTCATCAGCTAATTCTTTTGAAACCCTTGCCAAAAAACCAACTAGTCCAAATGGCAGAACCATATCAAAGGTCAGGATTTTCCAGTTTTTTTCAATCTCAATAACATCATCTTGATTGTATTTTGCCTGGTCAATAATCACCGTAGTTTCATTTTTATCAATTATATTGGCAAAAGCATTTTGATATATTTTTTTAGATTTTATAACTGCAAATGTTTCTTTCCAAATATAGATTTTTCCATTTTTAAAGTAAGCTTCAGGATTCATAAAAAATTCAAAGAATTTAAAATTAAAAAATATTTCTATAATTAAATAATGAAATTCAGAATCAATTCCTGTATATTTGAAAAATTCCCTGAGCTGAAAATCGGCATATTGATTGCAAAAAACATCAATAACAGGGATTCAGGAGGCGAAGATGTTCTTTCCTTAATCAGGGCAAAGGAATCCTCTATCAGAGAAGATTATTCAAGGCATAATTTGTCTGAAAATCCAAAAATCAAATCATGGCGTGAAGCTTACAGCTCATTTGGAGCCAAGCCTAAAAAATACAAGTGCTCTGTTGAAAACCTTTACAGGATGATTCTTGAAAATAAGGATATAAGGCATATTAACAATTTAGTTGATGTTTACAATTATATCTCAATAAGGCACATGATCCCTATTGGCGGTGATGATATTGACAAAGTTGAAGGAGATATTGAGCTTACTATTGCAAAAGGAGATGAAAAATTCATTGAACTAGGTTCTGATGAACTAAAAAATCCAAAACCAGAAGAAATAATTTACAGAGATGATAAAGAGGTTTTATGCAGGAGATTCAATTGGAAAGAGTGTGAAAAAACAAAGATGACAGAGGATACAAAAAATGTATGCTTAGCTGCAGAGGCGCTGCCTCCTTTTACAAAAGAAGAATTAAAAACAGTTTTGCAGGAGTTAAGCGAATGGGTTAAGAAGATGTGCGGCGGAGAGATAAAAGGTTATGTGCTGGATGAAGATGTAAGAGAGAGTGAAATTTCTTAAAGTGTTCATTAGTAATGAACAATTTTATAGATTAAATTTTAGTTATCAGAAAAACGACTGCAATCAGCTTCTATTGTTCCAGTAAAACTGCCTGCAACAGCTCCTCCGCCTTTTATAGAATAGTCATTAGAATGATTTAAAGACACATTCATATATTGTCCTATTTTGCCCTCAAGTTCTGTTATGAACGCAAGTGATTCTCTACCCTCCATAATATTACGTAGCTCTGCATGGTCTTTTGTTGTAAATATTATCTCTATTTTATCATCTAATCCAAATCTTCCTTCAAATCTAGTTGCATATGCCCAGCCCGCACTAAGAATAGAGTCCTCTTTTTCATGAGCTGTTTCTTCAACACTAAACACATAATCTCCAGCAGCACACTTCATTCTGCTTTCAAATGCATAGTCTTCATTTAAATTTGTCTTATAATGAGTAACATAGCATCTTACACTATTAATTCCTTCTCCGCATATATCATTCATAAGGTCTTTTTCTGTAGCTGTCGTGTTTACTGACTGCTCTACAATGCCTCCACTCCATCCAAATTCACGTTCGACAATTGTATTATGCCTATAATTCATCCATGAAGATATGCCTAAAGCAGCAGCACCAATAATAGTAATAACTAAAGGTATGGCAATTAAATTATTCACACTCATAGATCCAATCTTTGCCGCTGTTTTATATGCATCAGACAATGCTTCTTCAAGTTCTGGTATCATTTTTATTTTTTGAAAAGTAAAATACTGTTTAATCATTCAAACAAGTCATTAGTCGGGCAGATGTCATAATCTGGCGGAATTGATGAAAAATGCCAATGTCCTTGAAGTACCCTTTTCAGAGAGTCATGCTCAATATGCAGTTTAAATTTATCACATAATTCCAATTCAACAGGATATAAATGACCTGATGAGTATGCTCCCAAAACTCTAATTCTTGAGTTTTCTTTGCATTCACCTTCTCTATTCACTGCATCTGTTAATGAATCCATAAATAGAATATAGTCATCTGAACAACCTGGTTTTAAAAGTTCTATTTCTACTCTGTATGCTAAATCTTTTTTATCAACTAAATTAATCCACAGATGATCATATTTATCTGCCATACCATATAATGCATCGCTCAGATCTTCTGGTAAAACGCCATCTACACAAACTACTGAACCTTCAAACACATTACGATTAGTTACCAGCTCTTCTACAGGAATCTCTTGATTTGCATAATAGGGCATTGAAGCCAGTTCTTCAATCGGTTTTTTATGATTATAAAAAACAAATGCTACTCCTGCAGCTACAAGAATAGCAGTAAAACCTATACGCCCTGTGTTTAGTTTGATTCTAGATTTTATATTCATTTTTTTCTTTATTTATAATTTATCAGTTCTTTTATTTAATCATTCAAACAAATTTTCTATGGGAAAGATTCAAACCTTTTATTCCAGTAAATGCTCCCCTCCTTCTACCTGGTATCCAAAGTCTTTACCTTGTACACAGCAGCTCATATATGTTATGTCTGCAGGTGGTTCTCCTTCTTTTATTAGTTTAAATCTAATATCACCAATACCATCACCATTAAAATCTGCAACTTCAACAAGCTCTAAATTTTCATCAGGATGTACAGATAATGGATAAGGAATTCCCCCTTCCTCACGAGTATATTCCATTAAAAGAAGAAGATAATCTTTTCTGTCAGGACCGTCTGTAAGCTGTGTTAATCTCACTGTATCAAACCTTTCTCCGTCACCATCAAGATCTGTGTATATAAGTTCTAACATCCTGGGCAATTCTAAAACAAAGTGATCAGATAATTCTGAATAAGTTTCACCCGGCAATGAATCTAATCTCGCAACTGTCAGGACAGGACTAGGATATTCTTCTCCCGGAAGGGTATAACCAATGACAATGCCTGCTAAATCCCTGTTAATTAAAACAGGAGCTCCGATTGGCCTGATGTTCTGTTCAATTTCATCAACAGTATCTGATAAGGAAACATAAAATATATCCTTATCAACCTGATATACTCTGCCAGACTCCATTTCAAAGGAGAATGTGTTAAGAAGAGATATATTTCTTGGTGCATAGACTGTAGCCAAATCTCCAACTTCAGGCTCTCTGTCTGCTAAAACAGCACAATCTGCTGCTCCCATAAATACATTTGTCAATGCAACAGTAATGCCTGTATCATCTCCTTTTCCTTGATAAATAATATCAATAATCTCTCCACTTTTATTTCCTTGATTATCAAATATTTTATCACCAACTTTTAATCCGCAATTTTCAGCTGTTAATAAATACCTGCCGAATATTTCACCAGCACATGGCCCCTGATTTGTCCGTATTAATTCCAATAATTCAAATTGCACTTGATTATAAGAGTATCTACTATCAGTCCCATAGTAATCCTGTCCATTAACATAACAAACTTCCTGGACTGCTGGTTGTGTCGGAGGTAATTCTGATATGCCCTGAGGTCTTTTAAAAGCTTGAATTAATCCACAAGACGCTGCACACAAAAGCAGAGATGCAAGACCTCCTAAAATCAAACCCCTGTTTTGCCTAATTGCTGATGAGCCCCCATTTCCATTGTTCATTTTCCATCATCACCTATCTCAATTTAAATCATTAATTTTCAATTTCCCCTCTTTTCTGACAATTGAGAAGAGCGAACCTGATTTATTTTTTAAAACTTTCAAGTGAATTTTTGAAAAAAAGGAAATGTTTAAATATAAATTAGTCATTTTGTTCAAAAAAATCACACAGTCATAGAAAAAAGACTATATTTCATAGTCCACAAGACCTTAATTTAAAATGTCCAAAATAAAACTTG
This sequence comes from Candidatus Woesearchaeota archaeon, assembly GCA_016935095.1. GTDB lineage: Archaea > Nanobdellota > Nanobdellia > Woesearchaeales > GW2011-AR15 > WJJD01. Next base: position 20,038 of record JAFGRO010000008.1, on the reverse strand, counting down.
ATAAAAAAGATATAAGAATTTTAGCTGAACTTGATTTCAATGCAAGGGCAACTTTATCTCATCTTGCAAAGGTTGTAGGATTAAAAAAAAATAGTGTAGCCTACAGGTTAAAAAGACTGGAAAAATCAGGATTAATTGAGGGATATTACACAATAATAGACCTTGCAAGAATAGGTAATTATTATCTTAGGGTATGGATAAAGTACCATAACATATCCAATGAAGAAGAGAAAGAACTTATTGATTATTTGATTAAATCAGGCAAATATGGATTTATTGTAAGTATAGGAGGAAAATATGATCTTTGTTTTTCTTTCAATATCAAAAATTTGTATGAAGTTGAAGAAAGAATGGACATCTTGATGAAAAAATTTGGTCACCTGTTTAAAGAGCTTAATCATTCATTTGTCTCAAAAATATATTTTTTTGAAAATTCATTTATTTATGCAGATAACACAAAAAGAAAAAATATTATTAAATACATTGGCAGAGATCCTTTAAAAAAGGCTGTTGACGATATTGATTTGAAAATTATTAATATCTTATCAGGAAATGGAAGGATTTCTTTTGCAGACATTGCAAAAAAAATAAAAATTCACCCTAAAAATGTCAAGTACAGATTAAAGAGACTTCAGGATAATAATATCATTTTGGGCTTTCGAATGAAACTGAATTATTTTGATTTCAATTATCATTATTATAAGCTATTCTTACATTGTAAAAACCTTGACAAAAAAAAAATCAAAGAGATGATCACATATGGAAATTACCATAATAACATAATTTATTTTATTAAGACATTAATGGATCCTCAGGTTGAATATGAAATTATTACAAAATCAACAAAAGAAATTTATGAGATATTAAAAGAAATAAAATTTAAATTTAAAGATGTAATAAAAGATTTAACATATGAGGAAACATATAAAGAATACAAATCAATTTATTATGTTCATTAAAAATTGTTGTGTTTTCTAGCTTTTCTCATATATCCTTATTCTTTGGTCTTTTGATACAAAAGGATTTGGATTGCATCTCATTGTCTCAATATAAAATTCGTCAACCTTAGGCATATCAAAACATTGAGATAACATTTGATACATTATCTGGCTTTTTGTGAACATAACAGGCTGATAAGTATGTGTTCCTTTTATATGTCCTTTTAAATTAGGATCATCCATTAAAAAGATTATTGGATTTCCACTTTGATCACATTTAATATCACCAGAATCATTTGTCTGATAATACGCGTATTCTCCCTCTAAATTACAATGAACATTATCTTTAATTTCAAAGTATTTTCGAACATTACAGTCATCAGAACGAGTAATCTTTTTTCTCTTACCTGAAACTTCATTATATATATATCTTCCTTCCCTTCCTTGCCAAACATGATCATATCTAAAGCCTCCAGGATATGGCCACTTGCGGACATGTTCTTCTTTTATTCCATATCTTTCTAGGCATCTAAGATCAATTACTGAATCACCTTTATAAGCACCAATGTCTTTTTGAACATCTCCTTCAAAAATAAGCAAATCTCCTTTTTTCAGATGCAGCCTTTTCTGGAATTCCTGCCATCTCTCATAATTTGTCCATATATTTTGAAATGCATGTATACATAATGTATCTGGATGCTCATCGCCCTCAGATATAGAAGTGACATCTTTGTTTGGGCTTAAAATTATATCAATATCTATAAAATATTCTTCTTCTAACTTTGATTTAGTCATAAGAACATTATTATGCGCAACTGCAAGTAATCCTGGAGAAGGTTCGATTAGCTCAATTTCTATTCTTGGTCTAAATTGGATAGATTCAGTTGAACATATAACTTCACCAATTGGTTTTGCTATTTTTCTGCAGATTTCTTCAAGAGCAACAACTGTCTTTGCACCTGTAAAAGCACCATAATCTATATATCTTATTGTAGCTCTTTCACCTAATCTAGCATGCAAATCTGATTCTTCAAAATACTCAATAATTGTATTTCTGAATATCTCTGGAGAGGAACAGTTTAGAGCTTCCATAGTCACACCTGTGACTATATCTGTGTACCAGTATTTACCTTGCTCATGAAAATCAATAAGAGGAATACTACTATTTAAATCTTTGACTCTTACCTTATGTTCATGATTTACTCTAACATAACGTGATAGCACCTCAATAAATGCTTTTTTTTCAAGACTCTCCTGCTGCAATTCAAAAGCACTTAAATTACTTGACTCAATATCTTGAACACCAGAAAGACCAGAAACATATCTTGTTCTTAGCATTTCAATTGCCCTATCAAAATAACAAGGTAAATATCTATCAGTTCTAATTATGGATAAACAATAATCTTCTAATGGTCTGCTTTCCTCGCCAGTTGAAGATGAGTATTTTAATATATCCTTAAAAGCATTATTGAAATTTATAATATTTTCAATTGTTATTCCAGTAAAATTAGTTAAAAGATGTTCAATAGTGCTTAAATACATGTTCATAATTCGTACTAATTCTAAACCTTGGCTTGCATCAATTGAATTTGCTATGTCTGATACTGTACTAAACATTGATTCATAGAGCCTGTTATATTGGCTTGCATCTTCTTGGTCATACCTCTCTAGACAAATAAAAATCCTTTCAAGTGAATCAAATTGGCTGCTTACAACATTCAAAGGATTTTCATCATCTGAGAAGATTGTTCTATATTTTTCAAGCAATATATTTGCTGTATTAACATAACCAATAACAATATTCCTGGTTCTATCCAATAGTCTAGTACTGATTAACTCATATTCCCATGAATAATCATTTTCATCTAATTCTGTTTTCATTAATGATTTTAATCCAAATAAATAAGCTTTTGAACCAATCAAAGCAAGAGATTGCATTTTACTTTGATTGATTTTTTTAGAATTTGTAGGTGTAATAGAACCAATGTTTTGTAAAACAAATCTTGAAACTACAAAATCACTAAGATTTGATAATTTAACCATTTCTTCATATTGACACCCATATCCATAGAGTTCTGGCAGGTGATTATCAATTGAATCAACTCTTCTCCAATTCAACTCAGATTGAGAATAATATTGAGAAACAATAGGTGGAAGTTTAGATAATAACCAGGAAAGTGATTTAAGTGAAACAGAGGAGTCCCATGTTGCTTTCATAACATCTATATCCAACAAACTAAGAGCATTCACATGATTATTCCTGCATCTCTTCAATACAATTTCACCATACTCTAACATAAAATCTAACTTATCGCAACTTAAATCCCCTTCAAGAAAATCAGTACAATTGTCAATATACTGTCTTAGAAAAAGCAGATTTGAAAATAAATGACCATTTAATTGATAAAAAGATTTATTTAATCTTAAAAAAATATCTGTGAGCTCTGGAATATAATCTTGAAATTCATTTAATTTTTCAAAAAGATTTTTTAATCCCTTCATCACATAAAAATTTGGACGTATATAATGTTCTTCAGCTTTATAAACATCTAGAAAAAAAACATTAGGCCAATCCAAAGCTTCAAAAGGAAGATTCAGTATATTTCTGAGAAGAGTCAATCTTTCTTCAGACTGCGGCATTGGTCCAATCAAGCCATATAATAAATCCAAATAATCTTTAAATTTAAAGAAAGGATTAGCAGGGTTTAAATATATTTTATTTTCATGAAAAAAATTATCAGCAATTATTCCTGAGCAATAATTGCAAAGAAAATCTATTTCATCTGTAGTCAGTTGAGGGTGATCTGTTTCATTATTTAGTCTATTAAACTGTGAAACAAGACATTCAAGGTCCGGAGCATCTGTTTTAATTTCATGAGGTGCAGGAAATCCTCCTCTTTCTACACAATATAAATAAAATGGATCATTAGTATTAATTGGCCTATTTGTGCGGATTTTTTCTTTTAAAAATTCTTGCTCATGCTTAGATAATTCATGAAATTCCTTAAACTGGCTAAGTATACTATGTAATGTGCTAAAATCATCTCTATTCATTTTCATAAAAAGTTCTACTCAAAACTAGCTTATTCTTATTTCTGAATATCATTTTGATTAAGTTTAGACGGGAACACACTAATTTATATATAAATCTTCCCAATTTATTACTTAACAGAAGTAATCAATTTAAATATTAGAACTCATCCTTAAATCTTATAGTCTTTGATCTTATCTTTCTCCTTATCACAATCTCTTCCTGGATTTCAATCTGCTCTACCTGCTTTATTTTCTGAATTGCGCGTTCAATCTCATCTTTTGGAATCAACTTCTTTAGTTCAGGCTTTGCATTGAATTCTATCGGAGGAATTTCCTCTAATCTGAAATTACGAATAGGCTCTTCCGGATTAATTATCTGGATATTTTCCTGCGGAATTATCCTGACTTTGTCATTATCCTTTTCTGAATTTGAAATAATCCTTGTATCAACATTATCTACAGATCCTTTATAATTTTCCTGCACATCCCCTGAAGAAAAAGCATAAGAAGCAGGAACAGCTGCATTTGCCAAGGAATAGCTTATACCAGAAGAGGAAGGGATATAATTAAATTCATTCTGAGGCATACTTATACTATATGAATTCCCGCATCCGCTGCATGAACCACAGTAATAAGCCATTTTAATCTCCAAAACAAGAACAAATATATAAATCTTTTTATATTTACCACTAAAAAGTAATTATTTTTTCTTTTTAACCTTTGAAACAATCTTTTTTATCAGAGATTTTTTTTTAAAAGCCTTTGGTTTCTCTTCAGTTGGTTTTGATTCTTTTTCTTGTTTTGTATCTTCATTAGTTTGTTCTTTTTTTTGCAAAGATTTAGATTGTGTTTTGTTTTTTTCCTCTGTTTCAGGCTCTTTTTTCTTTTCAATTGTTTTTTTTAATTCTTGTTTTTTTCCTTCAACTGGTTGTTCCATATTTATTCTTTGCAGCATACTCACTTGATTATCTGACCTAAATGAAGAGTTATAATTAGGCCTGTTCTGTGGTCTAAAAGAACTAGAATGCATAAATGGCTTTGGAGAAGAAACTACTTTTTTAGGTTCTATATTATTATTAGCACTAGAGGAAACTGAAGACATAGAAGGTCTTGGCTTTGAAAATTTTCTCCTATCATCAACTATAAGATATTTTCTTTTGTCTTTTTCCATATCAATAAACATATCTGTCTCATTTTTTAGTCTTGAAGAGGCAGTCTTTCCAAAAGCAATAATTTCTGCCCTGCATCCAAGCGCTTTAACATGCTCTAACAAATCTTTAAAATCTCCATCTCCCGAAACTAAAACAATTACATCCAGTTTACTGGCTAATCTCATGATATCCATTGCAATTCCGACATCCCAGTCCCCTTTTTTTGCACCGCCGAAAAATACCTGCAAATCCTTAGCACGAACTTCAAAACCAATTTTTTCAAGAGCTTCAAAAAAATCCTTTTCATCCCTGACATCCGCTTTTATCACATAGGCAATTGCCCTGATTAGTTTTCTGCCTGCAACAGCAGTTTTTAATATATTGGTATAATTGACTTTTGCATGGTAAAGCTGTTTTGCACTATAATACATGTTCTGCACATCTATAAAAACACCTACTCTCTGATTTCCGTGTTGTGACATCTTTTTCACCTGTAATTTAAAATCAGTAATCCAAGCATCATTATAAATATTGCTATTGTTTTCCTGGCCAGGGTAAATCCATAACATAACTCCAGGTTTAAATGCAGCAGATATGTCAAAAAAGAAAAATTGACCTCCTACCTGTGAATACATTAGTGGCATGCTCGCTTCCGGCCCGGGTCAATTTCTTTTTTGAACTCACCAGAATACGACCCTTCATTAGAAGGAGGTATTCTCAGTGTAGTAAATTATGTTTTTTATCCCGTTTTTCCCATAATCTTTTTATAATTCAAAAACATTTCCTTACTATATGACAACAACTGTAAAATTTTACCCGATAGATGTAACATTTACTGTTGAGAATAACCACACACATGTTTATTTATTTGGAAAAACAGCAAATAACAGGAGTATATGTGCTGTTGATAATTCTTATCTGCCTTATTTTTATATCCAGACAGATAATGAACTGCTTGTGGAAGAAGTCTCAAGGATAAGGATCAAAGAAGAGGAAGATTTATTCTATGTAATTACAGTAAAAAAGCAAATTAAAAAAGACCTTGGAAAAGCAAAGACTTTTTACCAGATTTTTGTTAACAGGCCAAAAGCACTGAAAATTATCAGTGAGGCTGCAAAAAAAAAGAAATTGTCTGTGTTTGAGGAAGATGTCCCTTTTCTTAACAAATACCTGCTTGATACAAATATTGTCTTATTTCAATTGTATGAACTAACAGGTACTGAAATAAAAAGAAATGTAAAGTCGGATATTATTTTATTAAAGGAATCAATAACAGAAACTGAAAAAAAATTCCTGAAACCTAAAGTTCTTGCAGTTGATTTCATAAGATTATTTAACCAGGATAGAAAAAACAACCCGTTTATAGTCATAAGCTTTTTTTCAAATGACTTTCAGAAAACAGCGAGCTTTATAAATATAAATTCTGAAAACTTTGTTAAAGTAAAGAGTGAACAGGATTTGCTGCTTGAATTCAAAAATACGTTAGATGAATACAATCCAGATATTATTGTAGGCTATGATTCAGACAACCTGCTTAAAAATTTATATTTCAGAACAAAGAGATACAACCTGAAGCTGGAAATTGGATTAGATTATTCATCAATAAAATGGAACAAGCCCATTAATAAAACAAAAATTACAGGCATTCTCCATATTGATTTAAAAAAATTTATTGCACAGGCAGCATATGAAGGCCTTGAGCAGGAAGATTATGATACAGATTTCATAAGCAGACAGCTTATTTCCCAATCCGGCTTTGGTAAAGAGGAAAATTTAATTGAGTTAATCCATGATAAAGAAAAAATAAGAGAGATTATAAGCAAAAGCATTGAAGATTCAAAACTAATATTCAGGTTAAACCAAAAGCTAATCCCCGGCTTATTTGAACTGAATTTTCTGACAAAATCAGACCCGTTTAATCTTTCAAGGAATAGTTATTTCGAGATAATAGAAGCAATGCTGATTAACCAGGCAAAAGAATTTAATGAAATCATCCAAAAAAAGCCAAGTATAGAAGAGATTAATAAAAGAGCAGCCAAGAAAAAAAAGCAGGTATTTGTTTTTGCAGCACCCGGTGTATACAGGAATATAGGTGTTTTTGAGATAAATGATTTATATCCCTATTTCATCAACAAATATAACCTTTCTCCGGATTCTATAAACTGCGAGTGCTGTGCAGGAGGTGCTCTTGGAGATGTTTTCTGGCCATGCAGCAAAATAAAAGGTTTTATCCCTGAATTAATAAAAAAACTTGAAAATATAAAAGAAAAAAGCATGTCCAATATAATAAGTATTCTAATAAATAAAGTATATGATTACCTAGTTATGCCAAATATGAGGTGGTACTCTGAGGATATATTAAATGCCATTGAGTATTATGTAAAGAAACATACTGAAAATTTCATAAACCTCCTGAAAAAGAACAATTTTGAGATATTATTTCATGATGAAGAAATAATTATGTTTGATGTTGAGGATAAAAAAGAGTGCCGGAACTTAATTCTGCAATTAGATTCTCCCTTAAAAATAAAATTTTTTCCAAGTGTGTTATTTCTGGCTAGAAAAAACCAGGAGCTTTCAAACAGATATATCCTTTTTTCAGAAAAAAATAAACTCATAACAAGAGGGATTGACACTTCCAGAAATTACGCTAAGATTATAAGGGAAACACAGAATAAGGCCATTAAAATGATTTTTTCAGGTGAAAAAAAGATTTCTGTTTTAAGATATGTCAAAGATATAATAAAAAAATTAAGGAACTATGAAATCTCTTTAAAGGATCTTGTCATAGAAACAAAACTACTTAAAGATATTGACAAATATGAAGTCAATTCACCCCATGTGGCTGCTGCAAGATTAATGTTAAAAAAAGGATATATTGTAAATAAGGGTTTAAATGTAAAATACATTGTAAGGAAAGGCAATGAAAAAATCAGCGAAAGAGTCATGCTGCCTGAAGATATAAAGATAAATGATTATGACCCTGATTATTATATTAACAACCAGTTACTGTCTGCACTAACACCAATTATCAGTGTTATTGGCTATGATGAGATTGATATAATCAGAGATAAGGAACAGATAACCTTAGACGGGTATTTTTAATTAGTTGTTTCTTTAATATTAAAACTGTATAAATCCTTATAATAATAAATCTTATCTGAAAGGTTGTTTTCAATTGCTATCCTGCGTATCTCGTGGACCAGATCATTAATTTCAGAAATAAATTTTTGCTCAAATTCTGCGTTAAACTCAATAAACTCCATTTTATTGTTTTTAGTAATACAGAGAGATGTCCTGTACAGTGTATTGCTATGCTGCTTTGAAATATTTTCAGGACAGAATTTTTTTATAACATTGATTGCCCTGTTAATCTCAACAGGATGCAACTCATATTTGCTGCGGAGTATTGCATTCTTTATTTTAAAAGCGTCCTTTAACCTTATGACTAAATTAACCGGGATACCATTCCTGTCCTGAGGCAGGTGCAGATTTAAATCAGACAAAAGCCTGATCTTCTGCGCCGGTGTGAAAAACTCCTTTTCAAGGATAGTTCTTTTGAATTCCTCATACCTCGTCTTGTTTGAAATAAAATAAGCTGCAATAATATTATCTATTTCTGCTTCAAGATGTATGAGCTTTTCAAGAATTGCTGACCTTATTCTCCTGATTTCCTGGATTTTGTCATATGTTTCATTATTCTGAGGAGAAAATTCATTCATAAATAATTTTAATAAAAAGACCTTTATAAATATTTCTTAGAATTACAAGATAGTAATAATCTTACTAAAAACAGAATTTATCATAAATTCAATCTTTTGTCAATCTCTTCAGCAGATTTCTTTAATTTATCCATTGTTTTCAACAGGTCTCTTTCAATCTCAGTTATCAAATCAGAAAGATTTTCATATCTCAAGGAATATTTCTGAGCATGTGAAACAACTATTCCCGAGCCGATTAATTTATGGAGATGATGTATAACTGTTCCCCTGCTCAGCTGGACTTTCTCTGCAATTTCGTCGCTTGATAAATCCTGGCCTGATTTTAAAGCTTTAAGCAAAGTAACAAACAACCTGTAGCAGCTCTTGTCTTTATCACGGTTTCCGAATAACCCGAGACTATCACAAAACCAGTTTATTTCTTCATTTAACTCATTTTTTTTTGGTTTTCTGGAAGTTATTATTGTGATTTTGGATTCTCTGATTAACATAGATACTAATTAAAAACAGGTTATTTATAAATTTTTTCCAAAAGATTTAAATATCTGTTATATTTTATACCAACTTAGTTGATTTAAAATCAACAAAAAATGGGTGATTTACTTAATAATATTATAAAAATCAGAGGTGAGGCAATATGAAAAGAAAATTGACAATATGGGACGAAATGCAAAGAATGCAGGATGAGATGGACTTAATGTTCAATAGATTCTGGACTTATGACCCTTATCGTGAAAGACCCTTATTGAACGGACCAAAAAACAACTCCAATAAAACTGAAATAAGCAGATATAGGCAGCCTTTGACAGATATATGGGAAACAGACAAAGAGGTTATTGCAACATTAGAGCTTCCCGGAGTAAGCAAAGAAGATATTAACATTAATGTCAAGGATGACAGGCTTGAAGTTAAAGTTGAAAAAAAGCAGGAAAAAGACGACAAAAAAGAAGGAAGCTACAGATTCGAGAGAAGTTATTCCGGGTTTTACAGGTGCTTTAGCCTTCCGTCACATGTAAAAGCAGATGCAACAGATGCAACTTATAAAAACGGAGTTCTGGAAATTAAAATTCCAAAACTAAAAGAGATTGAATCCAAAAGCAAAAAAATAGAGGTTAAATAAACATGAAGAACCAAATCAAAACAGTAATATTACTTGCATTGCTATCCGGTTTGCTTCTAGGCGTTGGCCAGTTAATAGGAGGCACACAGGGATTAACAATTGCATTAGTATTTGCCATTGTAATGAATTTCGGAGCATACTGGTTTTCTGATAAAATAGTTCTGGCAATGTACCGTGCTAAAGAAATTGACAGAAACTCAGAAATCTATTCTTTAGTAAAGGATATTGCAAAAAAAGCAAAGCTTCCAACACCTAAAGTTTATATTATCCAGTCAAATAACCCTAATGCTTTTGCCACAGGAAGAAACCCGAAAAATGCATCTGTTGCTCTTACAACAGGCATTGCAAACCTTCTTAACAAAAAAGAGCTTGAAGGTGTAATTGCCCATGAACTGTCTCATATTAAAAACAGGGACACTTTAATTGCCACTATAGCTGCAACAATTGCAAGTGTAATTTCATATATCGCTGCAATTGCAAGGTGGGGCGCTATTTTCGGAGGCTACTCTTCAAGGGATAACAGAAAAGGCACAAGCGGTCTTGAGCTTCTTGTACTGGCAATATTAACTCCACTCATAGCAACAATTATTCAGTTGGCAATATCACGCTCAAGAGAATATCTGGCTGATGAAACCGCTGCAAAAACAATTCATAATCCAGAAGGGTTAGCCAGTGCATTGCTTAAACTTGAGAATTACTCAAAAAGATTTCCTCTAAGATTTGGTAATAAGGCAACTGCAAGTTTGTTTATTGTCAACCCGTTTTCAGGTGAAGCACTTATAAATTTATTTTCAACGCATCCAAGCATAAAAAAGAGAGTTGAAAAATTAAGAAGTATGAAAGTATAATGAAATTATAAACTTGTAAAAAATGAATTGTAAAAATGACACAAGCAATTAATTTAACAGTAGCAGAATCCATCCAGATGGATGTTGGAAGGAGCATTGCCAGGATTGACTCCAAATACATGGAAGACCTTGATATTGAGGCAGGTGACATCATAAAAATTAAGGGCAAGTCCAAAAAATTCTCTGTAGCTACTGTATGGCGTGCACGTCCGGAAGATGAAGGTCTTGATATAATAAGAATAGACGGCACAACAAGATTCAATGCCGGAACCTCCCTGGGTGAGCAGGTTAGTATTGAAAAAATTGATGCCAAACCAGGCATATCATTAACACTCGCCCCTATGGAAAATGTAAACTTTTCAGGAGACCCAACTTCTTACTTTCATAAAAAATTAATTGACAGGGCATTTATTCAAAATTCCAAAATATCAATAGATGTTGTAGGAACTACCCTGCATTATGTTGTAACAAATATTTCACCAAAAGGATGTATTATTGTAACAGAAAATACAAAAGTCATCTTGTCTGAAACTCTTGCCAAAGATATTTTAAAAGTGCCTGAAGTTACTTATGAGGATATTGGTGGACTAAACGAGGAAATTGACCAGATAAGGGAGATGATAGAGCTGCCAATGAAACATCCTGAAGTTTTTGAGCGCTTAGGAATTGGCGCTCCGAAAGGCCTGCTTCTGACAGGGCCTCCTGGCACAGGCAAAACATTATTGGCAAAAGCTGTTGCTTCTGAAACAGATTCCTCATTTTATTCAATTGCAGGACCAGAGATAATGAGTAAGTTTTATGGTGAATCTGAAAAGCAGCTAAGGGATATTTTCAAAGAAGCTGAAAAAAATTCACCTTCAATCATATTTATAGATGAAATTGATGCAATCGCTCCGAAACGAGAAGAAGTTACCGGTGAAGTCGAACGAAGGGTAGTTGCACAGCTTTTGACATCAATGGATGGTTTAAAATCCCGTGGCCAGGTTGTTGTAATAGCCGCAACCAACAGGCCTGACAGTCTTGACCCTGCATTAAGGCGACCCGGAAGATTTGACAGGGAAATCTCGATTAATGTGCCTAATAAAGAAGCCAGAAAAGAGATCCTGCAAATCCATACAAGAGGAATGCCCCTTGCCAAAGATGTTGATTTAAATAAATTAGCTGATATAACTCTCGCATATACGGGGGCTGACTTAGAGGTATTATGCAAAGAAGCCGCAATGAAATCACTGAAGAATTATCTTCCAAGCCTAAAAAAGATTGAAGAAAAAGTCCCTGCTAATGTTCTTGAAAAAATCAATGTTATGATGAAGCATTTTGTAGAGGCATTAAGAAAGATAGAACCAAGCGCGATGCGTGAAGTCTTAATAACAAAGCCAGATATCAAATGGGAAAACATCGGCGGCCTGGATGATGTGAAGCAAAAATTAATTGAGGCAATTGAATGGCCCCTGCAAAATCCCGAGATGTTTAAAAAAGCAGGGATAAAACCGCCAAAAGGCATATTGCTTTACGGGCATCCCGGGTGTGGCAAAACATTATTGGCAAAAGCTGTTGCAAATGAATCCAATGCAAATTTCATTGCTGTAAAAGGCCCTGAACTTATAAGCAAATGGGTCGGCGAATCAGAAAAACATATCCGAGAGATATTTAAAAAAGCCAGGCAGGTTGCGCCATCTATTATCTTCTTTGATGAGTTTGATTCAATCTCTCAAATAAGAGGAACATCCTGCGGAAGTGATGCAACTGAAAGGATGGTAAACCAGCTGCTGACTGAGCTGGACGGGATTGAAGAGCTTGAAAAGGTTGTTGTAATAGCTGCAACCAACAGGCCTGACCTTATTGACCCTGGCTTGTTAAGGCCCGGAAGAATTGACTTAAAATTAGATATACCTGTTCCTGATGAAAAATCAAGATTGGAAATATTTAAAGTCCATACGAAAAACATGCCTCTGGAAAAAGATATTGACCTTAAAGGGTTTGCAAAATTATCTGAAAAAATGACTGGTGCGGATATTGAAGCACTTTGCAGAGAAGCAGGCATGGAATCTATAAGAGAAACAAAAAAATCAAAAAAACAGGAAATAAGAATCACAAAAAAGCACTTTGAAAAAGCATTTGAATCCATTAAAGGAAAATTAGATAAAAAAGAGATTTCAAGAGATAAAGAAAAGGATAAATCTTATATACAATGATTTTTTCCCCTTATTATCTTGTTTAAAAAAATCAGGAGGGCGAGAATATGAAAATAAAACCACTTGGCAATAAAATTTTAATAAAACCAAAAGAATCTGAAACAAAAACAAAATCAGGCATATACATACCTGATTCTGCTAAAGAAAAAACCCAGGAAGGAGAAGTATTAGCTGTAGGTCCTGGTGCATTAGATGAAAAAGGCAACAGGATAGAAATTCCTGTTAAAGCAGGAAATAAAGTAATGTATGAAAGCTATGCAGGAACTGAAATTAAAATTGACGGGATAAAACATCTTCTGATGGATGTTAAAGATATACTCGCAAAAATTGAATAAAAACAACCTTTTAAATCGGCGGACTTAGTTTGCAAAAAACAGACTATATTTTGCAAAAGCAAAATATGCCGCCTAAAAGGTTGAACAAAACACATAAATGACTACTTCACCTAAAAAAAACGGTGAGTAGTCTGAATAAAAATAAACAAACAAAGGTGATAAAAAATGGGAGCTAAACAAATAATATTCGGAGAAGAGGCCAGACAGGCATTATTAAGAGGTGCAAATAAACTTGCAGATACAGTCGTTGTCACTCTAGGGCCAAAAGGAAGGTGCGTTGCACTTGATTCAGGATTCGGAAGCCCTGAAATCATCAATGACGGAGTGAAGATTGCAAAAGAAATTGAATTTGAAAATAAATTTGAAAATGCAGGCGCTCAATTATTAAAAGAAGTTGCAGAAAAGACACAGGATGTTGCAGGAGACGGAACTACAACAGGCGTGTTATTGGCAAGAGCAATTTTAAAAGAAGGCATAAAAAACATAGCTGCCGGTGCCTCTCCAATGGAAGTAAAACACGGAATTGACACTGCAACCAAAAAAGTAGTAGATTATCTGAAATCTATCAGTGTTGATGTTAAAGGCAAGGAAAAAATAACTCAGGTAGCAACTATCTCTGCTAATAATGATGAAGTCCTTGGAAAATTAATTGCAAACGCAATGGAAAAAGTCGGAACTTCCGGCGTTATAACTGTTGAAGAAGCAAAATCACTTGAAACCAGCTTAAAAGTCGTTGAAGGAATGGAGTTTGACAAAGGTTTTGTTTCTCCATACATGGTAACTAATGCTGAAAAAATGGAAGCTGTATTGGAAGATCCGCTGATCTTGATTTATGATAAAAAAATAAGTTCAATGAAAGAACTATTGCCTTTGTTAGAGCAGGTAGCCCAGCAATCCAGACCCTTCTTAATAATTGCAGAAGATGTTGAAGGAGAAGCACTTGCAACATTAATTTTGAATATGCTAAGAGGAGCTTTAAAAGCAGTTGCTGTAAAAGCGCCTGGTTTTGGTGATGACCAGAAAGAGATGCTTGAAGATATTGCAATCCTGACAGGCGGCAAAGTCATTAGTGAAGACAAAGGAATGAAATTAGAGAATGTAACTATTGGTGATCTGGGAGAAGCAAAAAAAGTCAAAGTAGATAAAGAAAAAACAGTTATTGTTGAAGGCCAGGGAGATGAAAAGAAAATAAAATCAAGAATCTCTGTAATAGAATCACAAATCAAACTGAGTGATTCAGATTTTGACAAAGAAGATTTACAAAAAAGGCTTGCAAAACTCTCCGGAGGAGTAGCTGTAATCAATGTGGGGGCAGCAACAGAAACAGAGATGAAAGAAAAAAAATCAAGGCTGGATGATGCACTGCATGCAACAAGAGCTGCTGTTGAAGAAGGAGTAATCGCTGGAGGAGGAGTTGCCTTATTAAGAGCAGCAAAAGAACTTAAAGATTTAACTCTTCAGGGAGACCAGCAGATTGGCGCAAATATCATCATGAAGGCAATTGAAGAGCCTGTTCGCCAGATTGCTATCAATTCAGGAAAAGAACCAGGCGTATTAGCTGACAAAGTAAAAAAAAGCGAACAAAATGTAGGGTATAATGCTAAAAACGATAAATTTGAAGATATGTTCAAGGCAGGTGTCATTGACCCGACAAAAGTAACAAGAAGCGCCCTGCAGAATGCATCAAGTATTTCAGGATTAATACTTACAACAGAAGCAATAGTAACAGATGCTCCTGAAAAAAAGGATGATAAGATGCCTGCAATGCCCCCTATGGGAGGGATGGGCGGAATGCCGCCTATGATGTGAAGCCTTTAAATCGTTCGACATAGTTTGCAAAAAGCAAAATATGTTCGCTAAAGCAATCAAAAAAACTTTGTTTTTTTGGTGTTCCAAAAATCCCAGATTTTTGAGAACATTTAGGGAAACTCCATAAGGAGGGCATAAAGCCCTCCAAAGAACATGATTTTCCTAAAAAATATTTAATGGATTTTTTTATTTTTATTAAATCATACAAAGTGAATTAAATTGGAAAAAGAAGAACCCCTGGATCAAATTAAAGAAAGCATTGAAAAAGTAAAAGCTGAAAGTAAAGAACATAAAAAGCATCATGAGCAGAAAAAGAAAACCAAAACAGATGAGCTGGAACAACAACTGAAGCAAAAGGTCATTCAGATTGAAGAATTAACAGACACATTAAAAAGGGTCCAGGCAGAGTTTGTCAATTATAAAAACAGGAATGAAAGAGAGTCTGAGAATTTCAGGGAATATGCCAAAGAAAGTCTTGTTAAAAACCTGTTGCCCATCCTGGACAGTTTTGAGCATGCATTAAGACAAAAAGACAAAGCAGAGGAGTTTGTCAAAGGCATTGAGCTTATCTATGCCCAGTTTTCAGGCATACTAAAACAAGAAGGTTTATCTCCTATAAATTCACTCGGAGAGAAATTTGACCCTTACATGCATGAAGTAATGCTCAAGGAAAAATCAGATAAGGAGCCTGACACTGTAATTGAAGAGCTTCAAAAAGGATATTTATTTAAAGGCAAAGTGCTTAGGCATACTAAAGTAAAAATATCTGAATAATATGAAAATTACAAAAGAAAGTCCAAAGAAAAATATTATTGAACTTACAGAAAATTGCAAAAGATGCGGGCACTGCTGCAGTTATGGCGGATGTTATGTTTTGGATGAAGAGACTGACAGAATTGCAGAATTTCTGAAACTAGACAAAGACAGCTTAAAAGAAAAATACCTTGAAGAGACTTATCTTTTCAACAAAAAGGCTTACAAGACACAGATAATCAGCAACGACCTGCCTTATGGAAAGTGCATTTTTTTGAATGAAAAAGACTGCCTGCTGCAGGAAGTCAAACCTCTACACTGTAAAATAGGGATTTGCAGTGAGCACGGGAATGATACGCTGGAATGGTATTTTTTAAATTATTTTGTTGATCCCGATGATCCGGAATCAATCAGGCAATGGGCCTTGCGTCTAGAGCACAAAGACACTATTCCTGGGGGCTCGCTTAAAGAACTCATCCCTGATAAAGAGAGACTAAAAAAAATTTTAAGCTATGAAATCGTAAAAAAAGATATTGACTGGGATGAAGTTACCGGCCTGGGCAAATTAAAAAGAGAAATCCTGGAAGAAGAAAAAAAGAGGAAAAGTAAATGGAAGGAAAAAAGAGGATTTACCTGACAGCTGAATTAATATTACGATATTTAACAGGTGATGAAGAACTTGAAAATCTAATCATTTTCAAGAACACAGGTTATCAATTCATCAGTTCTGACCAGAGCCTGTATGAGGCACTTGGCTCTGTTAAGAACAAAAAAAATTTTGATATTACCAAATTAGTTAAATTGATTGAAGTAACAAATATTGTTTCATTCAAAATGGCAATGAATACTGACAGGAAAATATTAAGTTTTGAAAGGGTAAATGAATTAAGGGATAAATCAGAAAAACAAAGCGTTGAAAAGAACAGAATCAATTAAATTTTAGAGAGGGGGATTTGATTATTTTCTAAAATGGAGCAGACAATTGAAAGAATTAAAGAATTTGTAAAGCAGAAGTTGGATGAAGAAGATTATAATAAATTACTGGAATCAGCTGAGCTGAAAGCAAAGAATAACTTTACTTCATTTGAAAATGAGGTTGTTTTTATAGGGACTTTATTTTCAAAGTTTGATGAGTCAATATTATTTGATTACCTGCAGAGGTTTGATATCCCTTTGAATATTATTCAGGATATTTTCGCTTATATGGAGCAGACGGGTAAAGAAAAATGAAAGAGTTTATTATTGAGTTAAGCAAAAAAGCAGGTAAAATTGCTTTGGAAGAACTGGAAACCAGGAAGGTTTCATATAAATCAGAGAAAAACCTGGTTACTAATGCTGATATTAAGATTGAGAATTTTATTAAAAGCAAAATCCTGGAAAAATATCCATTGCATAGTATTATTTCAGAAGAATCACCTGAAATCAGGAGTGATTCTGAATTTACATGGATTATTGACCCGATTGACGGAACTGCGAATTACGCGCATAATAATCCCCATTTTTGCATATCCCTTGCTCTGTCAAAAAACCAAAGAGTGATTTTAGCATGTGTGTTTGCTCCCCTTACTGATGAATTTTATTTTGCAGAACTCGGCAAAGGCTCTTTTCTCAATAACAAAAGAATCAGTGTTTCAAAAAATAATATCCTTGAAAAATCAATGATATATTATATGGCCGGCATTACCAGAGAGATACTTGATTACAGGTTAGAAATCCTCAAGCTATTGACAAACAATACAGAAAGAGTGCGCGGAATCGGAAGCCTGGCTTTAGAGACATGTTATGTAGCTGCAGACAGGGGAGATGGAGTTCTGCGTTTTAAAGAAGGCTCTAAACTATGGGACTATGCAGCTGCTGCATTAATACTGGAAGAGGCCGGAGGAAAAGCCACTGATTTTAATAAAAACAGGCTCACTTTAAAAAAGACAAGTGATTTTATTGGTTCAAATTCATTGATTCATGATCAGTTAATAGATTTATTAAATAAAAACATAAAAGGTGATTTACATGAGTAAAATAATAGGAATTGATCTCGGTACAAGCAACAGCGCTGCTGCTTTTCTTGAAGCAGGCAGACCAAAAATAATACCTTCTGCTGAAGGCACTACCCAGTATGGAAAAGCTTTCCCAAGTGTAGTTGCATTTACTAAGGACGGGAAGCTTCTCGTAGGGGAGCCTGCAAGAAGGCAGGCTGTAAGCAATCCGGAAAGGACAATCACAGCTGCAAAAAGAAAGATGGGCACTAACCATAAATATAAAATAAACAGCAAAGAATATACACCTCAGCAGATCTCTGCTTTTATTCTGCAGAAGATAAAAAAAGACGCTGAATCTTTTCTCGGAGAAAAGGTTGAAAAAGCAGTAATCACTGTGCCTGCGTATTTTGATGATAACCAGAGGCAGGCAACAAAAGATGCAGGAGAGATTGCAGGATTAGAAGTTGTAAGGATTGTCAATGAGCCTACAGCTGCTTCACTTGCCTATGGCCTTGACAAGGCAGATAAAGAGCATAAGATACTTGTTTTTGATCTTGGCGGAGGAACATTAGATGTTACAATCATGGAGTTCGGCGAAGGTGTTTTTGAGGTTAAATCCACCAGCGGAGACACTCAGCTTGGAGGCACAGACATGGACAAGTCCATTGTTGATTTCCTTGTAGAGGAATTTAAGAGCAAAGAGGGGATTGACCTAAGCAAAGATTCAGTTGCGATGCAGAGATTAAATGAAGCTGCTGAAAAAGCTAAAATTGAATTATCTAATGTTATGGAATCTGAGATTAACATCCCCTTTATTACAGCTGATGACAAAGGCCCGAAACATTTCCAGTATAAACTTACAAGAGCCAAGCTTGAGCAGCTTCTTGAGCATATAATCAGGAAATGCGACAAGCCAATGGAGCAGGCAATTAAAGACGCCGGACTGAGCCCTAATGAGATAGATAAGATTATTCTTGTTGGAGGGCCTACAAGAATGCCTGTTGTCAAGAAATTTGTTGAAGATTTTATCGGCAAGAAAGCAGAGCGCGGCATTGACCCGATGGAATGCGTTGCACAGGGCGCGGCAATCCAGGGAGGCGTGCTTGCAGGTGAAGTAAAGGATGTCCTTTTATTAGATGTTACACCATTGACACTGGGCATAGAAACACTTGGAGGGATCTTTACAAAATTAATCGAGAGGAACACAACAATACCTACTAAAAGATCACAGATTTTCTCAACAGCAGCAGACAACCAGACAGCTGTTACAATAAGAGTAGGCCAGGGCGAAAGGCCTATGTTCGCAGACAATAAAGTGCTAGGCCAGTTTGACCTTGTGGGAATACCTCCTGCGCCGCGCGGCGTTCCTCAAATTGAGGTTACTTTTGATATAGATGCAAACGGCATTGTGCATGTGACTGCAAAAGATTTAGGAACTGGAAAAGAGCAGAGCATAAGGATAACTGCCTCTCAAAAACTGGGTGAAGAAGAAATCGAAAAAATGAAAAAAGAAGCAGATGCTCATGCAAGTGAAGACAAGAAAAGGCAGGAAGAAGTTGAAGTTGTAAACCAGGCAGATACGCTTATCTATACAACGGACAAATTATTAAGTGAATTTAAAGGAAAAGTAGAGGACGCAAGATTGAACGAGATTAAAAAGCTTATCGATGAGCTAAAGGAACTGATGAAACCTGAAAAGAAAGATATCGATGCCTTAAAGAAAAAGCTGGAAGAAGTGAACCAGAAAGTCCAGCAGGTCTCTACAGAGATGTACCAAAAGGTTGCAGAGGAAAGGCAGAAAGCACAGCAGGCAGGAGCAGCAGGAGCTCAACAGCAGCAGCAACAACAACCAGGACAGCAGAAACAAAAAAAATCAAAAGAAAAAGTAGTAGATGCAGAAGTTGTTGATGATGAGAAAGAAGATAATTAATTTTTTATTTTTTTAAATATAAATTATAAATATGTTTTAATCCAAACTCATATATAAATGCTGTGCAGGAATGTCCAGTGCTTGAAAATCATATTTCACGTCAAGAATCCACTGGTCAAAAATTAGATGATGTGCGAGGAATATATGTTAGTTTCAATAAAATTTCCATTTCTATAAAAGAACGAGTCGGGGGCTAAAAAAAGAAAGGGGCTTTGGCTTTGAAGAAAAAAT
>JAFGRO010000007.1 GCA_016935095.1 Candidatus Woesearchaeota archaeon | reverse complement strand
GAAAAAATATAACTTTTAGTTAATATAAATATTTAAAAAAATTTAATGAATTAATCAATATAAAAAGTTGACTGTATCATGCAGGCAACAGAAACCTTTATATAGTATCTGAATTTCCAGAAAATTTACCTATGATTAATGATGGCATTTACATTTATGCCAGAAAGAGGTAACTTTTCATTCTTTTTAAGTTACCAAATAAGGTGAGATTATGGAAAATGACATTGAAAAAACATATGAGGCAATTGAAGTTGCCAGGACTACAGGAAAAATAAAAAAAGGAGCAAATGAAGTCACTAAATCAATTGAAAGAGGCAGTGCAAAGCTTGTAATAATTGCTAAAGATATCACTCCACCTGAGATTACCATGCATATCCCTTTACTTTGCGAAGAAAAAGGCATTACATGTGTTGAAGTGCCTAAAATGGATGAACTGGGCGCATCAGCTGGATTAAGTGTACCAACTTCTGCAGTTTCAATCATCAATGAAGGAGAAGCCAAAACTCTAATAAAAGAGATTGTTGAATCAGCTAAATAAAAATGGTATTTAAAAAAATGCAGAGAGAAGGCTCAAGAGAAGAGCCAGGCGAAAAAAAGAAGATTGTATTTTCAAGAGCAGTACAGGCTAAAGTTGAAGAGATTATAGGCAGAACCGGAACAAGAGGAGAGGTTACCCAGATAAGATGCAAAATCATAGAAGGGAAGGACCAGAACAAGATCTTAAGAAGAAATGTCCGAGGTCCTATCCAGACCGGAGACATTTTAATGCTCAGGGAAACTGAAATCGAGGCAAGGGCATTGACAAAAGCAGGAAGAGGTAGCGGATAAAATGTACACTTGCAGTTTTTGCAGGAATAAAATTGAACAGGGAACCGGCAAAATCTATGTCAAGAAAGATGCAAAAATATTATATTTCTGTTCAAATAAATGTGAAAAGAATTTACTTAAATTAAAGCGAAAGCCAAGAACCACTGCCTGGACAAAAGAGTATGCTGAAATCAAAAAGGGGTTAAAAAAATAAAATGCCGAAAAGTATGATTCAAAGGACTCTAGTATTATTAAAGCCTGATGCTATCCAGAGAAGCTTAATTGGAACAATACTCTCTAGATTTGAGCATGCAGGATTAAAAATAGTTGCAATGAAAATGGTCTGGGTAGATAAAGAACTTTCAAAAAAACATTATTCTGAACATATAAACAAAGATTTTTATAAATATCTTGAAAGCTTCATTACAAGCGGACCTTTAATTGCAATTGTTCTTGAAGGAATTTTTGCAGTGGAAATTGTAAGAAAAATTGTAGGTTCAACAGAACCAAAAAAAGCTTTGCCCGGAACAATAAGAGGGGATTTTGCACATCACGCCTATGATTATGCAAATAAAGCAGGAATTGCTATAAAAAATTTAATTCATGCATCCTCGTCAATAGAAGAAGCTGAAAAAGAAGTCAAGCTTTGGTTTAAAGAAAAGGAGATTC
Source organism: Candidatus Woesearchaeota archaeon (assembly GCA_016935095.1). Classification (GTDB taxonomy): domain Archaea; phylum Nanobdellota; class Nanobdellia; order Woesearchaeales; family GW2011-AR15; genus WJJD01. The sequence goes on along the minus strand of JAFGRO010000007.1, from coordinate 4,249 downwards.
ACACTTATAAAACAGTACATGAACTGCATGTATTCTAAGAGGATAAAAAAATGGCTGAAAAGATGGTTGACAAGGTAATGAGGATTATGAAATTACCTGAACAGATTAGAAATATTGCTATCTGTGCTCATATTGATCATGGAAAAACAACCTTTTCAGACAATCTGTTAGCAGGCTGCGGCATGATGTCAGAAGAGCTTGCAGGCAAATTACAGGTTCTTGATTTCCATGAAGATGAGCAGGCAAGAGGAATCACAATTGACACTTCTGCTGTTTCCATGGTTCATACACTTGAACAAAAAGAATATCTTATCAATTTACTTGATACTCCTGGCCATGTTGATTTCGGAGGCGATGTCACCAGAGCAATGAGAGCTGCTGACGGCTGCATTGTTTTAGTGTGCGGTGTTGAAGGTATGATGCCCCAGACTGAAACTGTGCTCAGGCAGGCACTCAAGGAAAGAGTTAAGCCTATTTTGTTCATTAATAAAGTAGACAGGCTAATCAAAGAACTCCAGTTGACCCCTGAACAAATGCAGGAAAGATTCGTAAAAATCATTACAGGCGTAAACAAATTTATAGATTCAATCTGCCCGGAAGAATTCAAAGGCAAATGGAATGTAAATGTCCAGGACGGCTCTGTTTGTTTCGGTTCAGGATTTCATAACTGGGGCCTGAGCATACCTTATATGCAGAAAGCCGGAATTAAATTTGACAGGGTTTATGAAGTGTATACTTCAAATGACCCTGAAGAACTTAAAAAACTAAGAAAAGAAGCGCCAGTCCATGAAATCGTGCTTAATTCTGTTATAAGGCATTTGCCCAATCCTCTAGTAGCGCAAAAATACAGAATCCCGAAGATATGGCATGGAGATTTAGAAAGCCCTTTTGGAAAATCCCTTACCAGCTGTAATTCCAATGGCCCACTGGCATTTGTCATAACAAAAGTTGTAGTTGACCCTTTGGCTGGAGAGATTTGTGCGGGAAGATTATTTTCAGGATCGATGAGTAAAGGATTAAATGTTTATCTTAACCAGCGGAAATTAAATCCAAGAGTCCAGCAGGTGTATATATATAACGGTGCAAAAAGAGAAGTTGTGGACAATGTACCTGCGGGAAATATTATTGGAGTTGCAGGTTTGAAAGACGGGCATGCAGGTGAAACTGTAACCGTTGAGCCTGAAGAGCCTTTTGAACAGATAAAACATTTGTTTGAGCCTGTTGTTACAAAAGCAATAGAAGCTACAAAGCCCAGCGATTTACCCAGGTTAATTGAAATATTAAGAAGAGTTGCTAAAGAAGACCCCTCTATAAAAATCAGGATAGATGAAGAGACAGGGGAACATTTAATGTCAGGAATGGGTGAACTTCACCTTGAGATTATTGAAAACAGGATCAAAACCGAAAAAAAACTGGAAGTTAAAACATCTGCCCCGATTGTAGTTTATCGAGAGTCAATTACAAAGCCGTCAATGGAATTTGAAGGCAAATCCCCTAACAAGCATAATAAGTTCTATTTTAAGGTTGAACCGATGGATCCTAAAATTGTTGAAGCAATAAGACTAGGAGAGATTCCTGAAATGCGCATAAAGAAAAAGACACAGGAGATATGGCAGGCTTTTAACAAATACGGATGGGATATTAAAAATGCCCAAAAAGTAAAATGTATTACTAACGGGAATATACTGGTTGATGAAACCCGCGGCCAGGTCCACATGGGTGAAGTAATTGAATTAATATTTGATATGTTTGAAGATGTTATGAATGCAGGGCCTATTGCAAAAGAACCTGCAATAGGAATTAAAGTTTCGTTAATGGACATGAAACTGCATGAAGATTCAATTCACAGGGGCCCTGCCCAGGTTTACCCTGCTATCAGAGAAGGCATAAGAGCCGCAATGATGGATGCAGGTCCTTTGTTATTTGAGCCTGTCCAAGTACTTCAGTTTGAAGGCCCTCAGAATTTTATGGGAGAAATCTCAAAGTTAATATCTGCTAAACGCGGCCAGTTATTAGAGATGAATACTGAAAGAAGTTTTGTAGTAATCAAGGCTAAACTCCCTGTAGCGGAAATGCTCGGACTGAGCAGTGAACTCAGGAGCGCAACTGAAGGCCGCGCAACCTTTTATGTAGTTGACCAGAATTTTGAAAAATTGCCTGAGGAATTACAGCAGAAGATAATTTCAAGGATAAGGGAAAGAAAAGGTTTAAAGACTGAGGAAGAATAGAAAATCTTTTAAAGAGGAGGATGTTCCTACTCCTATAAAGGAGTTAAATAAAGAATAAGTAAATAATCATAATTGATTAGGAGGAAAAAAAATGGCAAAAGAAAAAGAACATCTTAATATGGTCGTAATAGGTCATATTGACCATGGTAAATCCACCACTGTCGGAAGGCTTATGTTTGATACAGGAAATATTTCAGAACAGCAACTTAGAAAATTCAAGGAACTAGCTGAAAACCAGGGCAAAGGCGGATGGGAATTTGCTTATGTCATGGACAACCTCAAAGAGGAGAGGGAAAGAGGAATCACAATTGATCTTGCTCATAAAAAATTCGAAACGCCAAAATATTATTTTACAATAATTGATGCGCCCGGCCACAGGGATTTTGTCAAAAACATGATTACAGGAGCATCTCAGGCAGATGTCGGATGCCTTGTTGTAGATGTTAATGACGGAGTCATGGCACAGACAAAAGAGCATGTCTTCCTTGCAAGAACACTTGGCGTTAATCAGTTAATGGTGATAATCAACAAGATGGACATGGCTAATTATGACCAGGCAAAATTTGAAAAAACAAAAGAAGCAGTAATTAATCTTCTTAAAACAGTAGGATATAAAATTGAAGAAATACAAATCCTGCCAACTTCAGGATTAAAAGGAGATAACGTTGCAAAAAAATCAGAGAACATGCCATGGTGGTCAGGTCCAACAATGGTTGAGGCATTTGATAATTTCAAGGTTCCTGAAAAGCCTGTTGAGCTGCCTTTAAGGCTTCCAATCCAGGATGTATATAACATCACAGGAATAGGATTAGTACCTGTCGGAAGAGTTGAAACAGGAGTTATGAAACCAGGAGACAAGATAATTGCAGTTCCTGGCAGAGAAGGCAAAGGAGTCAGTGCTGAAGTCAAGAGCATTGAAATGCATCATGAACAGTTGCCTAAAGCTGAACCAGGAGATAATGTTGGGTTCAATGTCAGAGGCATTGGCAAAAAAGATGTCGCCCGCGGTGATGTAGTAGGTCATCCGGACAGTGTGCCTACAGTTGCCACTGAATTCACAGCACATCTTGTTGTATTAAATCATCCAACTGTTATTACAGTGGGATATACACCCGTATTCCATATTCATACAGCTCAAGTTGCATGCCAGATTACAGCTATAGTGAAAAAACTCAATCCTGCAACTGGCGAAGTTATACAGGAAAATCCTGACTTCATTAAAAACGGGGATGCAGCTGTAGTTAAAGTTAAACCGACAACACCATTGGTAATTGAAAAACAAAAAGATATTCCGCAGTTATCCAGATTTGCAATCAGGGACTCTGGAACAACTGTAGCTGCAGGAATGTGCATTGATTTGGTCGCTAAAAGCCTAGCCAAATAAAACTTTTGTTTTTTTATATATGCCATGGTGAATTGAATTTATCATGAAGTAAACCAAGTTCAGAGGAAATGAAATGCAGAAAGCCCGAATAAAATTAGCAAGCACAGATATAAACAAGATAAACCAGGTCTGTGACAGTATAAAAGATATTGCAGATAAGACTGGTGTGGACATGAGCGGTCCTGTTCCTCTGCCTACAAAAAAATTAAGGGTTACAACAAGAAAGAGCCCTGACGGCGAAGGCACAGAAACATGGGAAAGGTTCGAGCTAAGGATCCATAAAAGATTAATTGAACTTGGTATTGATGAACGCGCTCTGAGATTGGTAATGAGAGTACCTATCCCGGATGGCCTGAACATTGAAATTGAAATGATAGATGTGTAATTTACTTTTTCTTTTTATAATTTTTACTAACTTAAGTTATTATTATAATTAGTAATTGAGGAAATTGATTTTTCTTAATTTTCTTTTAATTCTTAAATATTTTACTTTTTCATAATTGAGGGAAACTGCACAATACCCTCGCTGTAAAAACATAAAGTCCCTCAATGGCTCCCTGAGCTAAATTATTGCAAGGGGCTCTTTGGAAACTTCCTGTTTAATGTCAAGGAGCAATCATCCAATCTCCCCAAGCCT
>JAFGRO010000006.1 GCA_016935095.1 Candidatus Woesearchaeota archaeon | reverse complement strand
TACAGGATGGCTCAACCTATGAGATAAGGGCTTATGCAAATGACTCCTTTAATAATATAGGCAATTATGATGTTCACACCAATATTAGAATTGACAGGCATGGGCCTGTAGTAAATTTAGATAGCCCTGAGGATAATGCCAATATTTCCAACAGCAGCGTAATTTTCTATTATAATGTTACAGATGCAACATCTTCAGTTTATAGCTGCTCATTAATGATTGATGATAATATTAATGATACTGAATATTCGATTCAGGAAGGTCAGACACAAAACTTTACAGAAGAGTTAACAGAAGGACTTCACAACTGGAGCATCAACTGTACTGACCTTCTTGGAAATGTAAACAGCTCAGAAATAAGAAATTTTACTGTTGATACCACAGGCCCTGTTTCAGTTCTGGACAGGCCTGCAGATTTATCTATAATAACAGGTTCATCTCATACAGTAAATGCCAGTGTTAGTGATGCAACTGGTGAGGTTGATACAGTAATCTTTGAATATAGAATTAATAGTACTGATACATGGAAAAGTGCATGCAATGATACAGATAGAAGTGAGCCTTTTGAATGCTCATGGGGTATCTCAGGCTTGACTGATGGGGATGAATATGAGTTCAGGGTTCATGCAAACGATAGTTTTGGCAATATTGGTAATTATGATATCCATCATAACATTACTATTGACCATAATGCACCAACTATCCAGTTAATTTCCCCTTCTGATGATTATACAGATACTGACGGGGATATACAGTTCAGCTATCAGGTAAATGATGTTTCCATAATCAGAAACTGCTCTTTAATAATCAATAACATCATAAATCAAACCAATAGTTCTGTACAGAAAGGAATAGACCAATATTTTCATTTAAATAATATAGAAAACGGAACCCGGATAAACTGGAGCATCAACTGTACTGATTACATAAACCTTACAAACTCCACTGAAACAAGGAACCTGACAGTGATTATTCTGGGCAATCTTATTGTGGATGTAACAACAAATAAAACCCTGTATTATGAAGGGGAGCATACTGTCATAACAACTAATGTGACTGATGAATTAGGTTTTGCTGTTGATGTAAATGTAACAACAGATATAATAAAAGCAAATACAACAATGCCCTGGTGGAATATCTCATGGAACTCAAGAAAACAGATAAATATAACCAACTCAGGCACAACAAACCTTTCAAATTTCCCCATATACATCAACATCTCAAATGAAGACGGGATGCAGACTGATTATGAGGATTTAAGGTTCATTGATTTTTCTTCCTCAGGCTATACAGAACTTGATTATGAGATAGAATACTATGACTCAAACAAAGCAGATGTCTGGGTGGAAATACCTTTATTCAGCACAGGAATAAATACAATATATATGTATTACAACAATTCAGCAGCAACCACAGGAGAAAACCCAGCTAGCGTATGGAATGATAATTATGTTGGCGTATGGCACTTATCTGAGAGCGGCAGCTCCCCAAGAGAGGATTCAACATCTTACGGCAATGACGGAACAAATTCCGGCGCATCTATGACCACAGGAGTAATCTCAGGAGCACAGAGTTTTGACGGCTCCTCCTCAATGATTGAAGTTGACCAGACTACGGACTTAGAGCCTTCTTCTTCAATAACATTATCTGCATGGATAAGACGGAACGGGGCTCAGAATACCTGGGCAAAAGTGCTGTGGTATGGCCCTAATGATGATTCCCCCTGGGGGGCATACGGCTTTGAGTTTTATGATACAAGCGACTCAGATGTCAGGTGGCACATAGCAAGCTCATCAACAAACGCAGACACAACAGAAATCACCATATCTGATGCAACCTGGCATCACATTGTTGGAACTTACAATAGCTCGTACCTTGGCTATTATATAGATGGTGTCTTGGTTGATGAAGTCTCTTTTACAGGAGGCATAGGCGACTATGACGGCATTGACGGGCTGGGAATGGGTGATAAGATTGACACAGGCCAGGAATTTACAGGAGATATTGATGAAGTAAGGATTTCAGATGTTCCGAGAACCCTTGACTGGATAAACATGAGCTATCAGATTGTTTCTAACCAAAACAGTTATGTTTCAACAGGAGGAGAGGAGATATTTGTAAACAGAAGCTCAGGCACTACTGGTTCTGACGGCTCTTTTGAATGGTCATGGAACACATTCAGCCGGGAATATGGGAATTACTCTGCTGTTTCTCTTGCATCCAGCCTAAGCTATAATATAGGAACAGATTATGCATGGTTCAGGATTACGGCTGATACAATATACCCTACTGTAGTATTAGGAGAGCCATTGAATGATTCCTCACAGAGTCCGGGATATATAACATTTTATTACACACCTTCAGACAATGCAGATATAGCAAACTGCTCTTTAATAATCAATAACATAATAAATATGACTAACTCTTCTGTTTCAAATAAACAGGAAAATAATTTCACCCTTTATTTAAATGAAGGCTCATACAACTGGTCTATAAACTGTACAGATATTTCAGGCAATGAAAACAGCTCAGAGACAAGGATACTAAATATCATAACCACAGCACCTAATTCAACTCTGGATAAACCTGAAAACAATGAGTTCATTACAGGAACAACTTACACTGTCAATGCAACCATTACCGGAACTGAAATTGACACAGCAACATTTGAATATAGATATAATTCTACAGACACATGGAAAAATGCATGCAATGACACAGACGGCTCTCCTTTTGAATGCAGCTGGGGCATTTCAGGATTGGCTGACGGAAATGAATACCAAGTGAGGGTTTATGCAAATAACACCTATGGAAACAGGGGCAATAATGACAGCCATGTGAATATAACAATAGATAATACTCCCCCAGGCTCTTTTAGTTTATTAACTCCTTCAAACAATACAATAAGCAGTGATTTAACTCCATTATTAAACTGGTCGCAGACAGCAGAGAATAATTTTGCAAATTACACAATACAAGTGGACAATGACCCTGATTTTGCAACAATAGATTATGTATATAATATTTATGATATATCCACAACACAATATCAGGCTGCATCTGAATGGACAACTGATACTACATGGTATTGGAGAGTTACAGCCTTTGATGTTTTAGGATTAAAATATACTGCCGAATATTATGTTTATGAAACAGACACCCTGCCTCCAGTTGTAACCTTGGTTGACCCTCCTGACAATGATACAGACCCTGACGGTAATATAACCTTTTATTATAATGCAAATGATGCTAATCTAAGTTATTGTGAGCTTTATACAAATCTTAGTGGATGGGGTATTGTGGATACAGATAATAATGCAACTAATGGCTTAAACTCATTTGAGATAAATAATATTGGCTATAATACAACATTTATATGGAATGTCAGGTGTGTTGACTCTTTAGGGTATAGTGCATTTTATTCAGAAAACTGGAGTGTAACAATAACCATAGGCATTCCATGGCAGAATATTACCTTGCCTGTAAATTTATCCATAAATAATACTTCTCCTGTAATTGAATTGGTTAATGTTAATAACCCTGTTAATCTGAAGGCAGGCTCAACAACCAGGGTAAACTGCAGTGCGGTAATAAGGGATGATAACGGCTATGAGGATATAATTAATGCAAGCGCAGTTCTTTATTATATTGCAAACGAATCATCTGACCCGGATGATAATAATACGCATTATACAAATGAAAGCTGTTTATGTGTACAAAATGACATAATGAGAAAAAACTGCACTTGTTCATTTGATATTTATTATTATGCCTTAAACGGAACATGGTACTGCAATGTAACAGCAGAAGATGAAGCAGGCTTATATGGTTCAGGTACAAATACAACCACAATAAATGATTTAACTGCTTTAAATATAACTGAATCCTGGATTGATTATGGTGATATAGGAACAGGCCAGGAATCGTATGAGCAGAATGTCACAATAACCAATTTGGGAAATGTAATGATAGACATGAATTTGTTTGGTTATGCTTCATTAACCCCCGACAGCCTGGCTATGGGCTGCCAGGATGGAAACATAAGTGTGGAATGGGAGAGATTTTCTTTAAATTCAGGTCAGGATTATAATCTTATGACTGCTTTGAGTAATCAATCATCTCCTAATCAAGTGGATATAAATATCCCAAAAACCACTGATGGAACAGCATCACAGGCTAAATTATACTGGAAACTAAAGGCTCCGCCCGGAGTTCATGGCAACTGCAGCGGCAATATTGTATTCAGTGCAGAGATTGATAGTTAAAATGAATCCAAAAATTAAAAAAGGAATAATTTGTTTTATCTTAATAGTTTTATTTGTCTTTATTATTCCTGATAGCCTTGCATCAGGTCTGGGGATAAGCCCTTCTTCAGTTAATTTTAAGGAAGTAAGGAAAGGAGGCTATGCTGAGGCTTCTGTTTTTTTATCAACAACTTCAAATGAAAACATCTATGTAATGCCTGAGTATTACGGGGAAATAAAAGACTGGCTGAATGTTTCAGATGAAATTATTTTGAATTCTTCTGCTGTAAAAGAAGTTGTGGTCAGTATAAAGCCTCCTGAGGATATAATGAACGGAATTTATGAGGGGAAGGTCAGTTTCATGGCTTCTCCGGGAAAAAATGAAGCCTATATAGGCTCAAGCCTGATTGCTACAGTAAGCCTGAAAATAAAAATTGAGATTATTGGTGAAGAGATTATAAAATGCAATGTAGGTGCTGTTGAAATAGAGCCTATGGAAGAAGACTCAAATATAATATTGCATGCTGATGTGAAGAATGAAGGGAATGTAAGGATAAAGCCTGAATTTAATTTAGATGTATGGAAAGGCAATGAATTAATTTTCAGTGAGGACTTTAATGTGAATGAAGAGGTTCTGCCCACACAAACAAAAAGAGTCAGCTATGAAATTGAAGTGCATGATTTGGAAAAAGGGGATTATCTGGGAGAAATATTGGCTAAAACCTGCGGTGTTGAAAAAGATGTTTTATTCAGGGTCCAGGAAAAAGGTTCTATTACTGATGAAGGTGAATTATTAAGAATAGAGGTAAATAACAATACTCTGAAAGAAAAAGAGATATTGCCTGTAAAAGCAGTTTTTAAGAACACAGGCAAGAGAACGGTAACAGCAAGATTCAAAGGAGAGGTTTACAGCAACAACAGGATTATAGATGTCATAGAAAGCGACAGCTATTATGTATATCCCGGCGAGACCACAGAAATCGAAACATTTTACCAGGCCAATGTTACAGGAAGTTATGAAATAAGGGGAAAAATATTATATAATAAGAAGGAAAGCTACGGCCAAAGCGCATATATTGAAGTTACTGAAAAAGAATCGTCGTATGGTTCTATGGTTAAATATTTTATATTTGGTTTGATTGGTTTAATTATTATTGTCTTGACTTTGTTAATTATTACAAAGAAAAAATAAACAACGCTTATTTATAACTGTTAAAAAATAAATTTTTTAAAGCAGGATGTTTTCCAATTATATATGGGATTAGTTGAAGGTGTGGATTATATTGTAGATTTTTACGCTTTGCTTGAAGTAGACAGGAATGCTAATGCTGCTACAATAAGAAAAAAAGGCAACAACCTCAGGAGACTTTATCATCCGGATAAAACAAGAGAATTGCCTGATGACTTGTCAAAAGAAGCCAGAAGGAAGTTTGAATTATACAGTAAAGCAATGAGTGTTCTTCTGGATGATGAAATGCGTACACTTTATGATGAAAGATTAAATTCTTTCCCCGAACATTTAATAAGTAATGATGGACATGCTATCGAGGATTTAAACAGACGGCATATTGACATTGATTATCTGCTTAAAGGAGATGTAGAGGATATTTCCAAATTAGAGGAATACGTAAAAGCAATGACTAACTATTCTGAAGAGGGTTTGAATGAAGCAAGAGAAGCATACAAGGCAATGCCTGATAATAAAACAATGAAAAAAATATATCGCAGTCAATTACATTCAAAGATTAATTATATATCTTTGATGGAAGGCCTCATGTGGGCTCAGGCAGGTGTTAAGGGAGACACAGAGCCAGCAGGCATAATTACTCACGTTGATGATTATACAAGTTGTGTTGATGCAGAAATAGAAAAAGTGGTTAATGAGCAGATACCAAAAAATATAAAGCAAAGGGCTCTGGCACATAATGCAGGACTTGCAACTGCATTACTACCCTATGATTCTGACAAACCCAAACCTGAAGAACAACTTTTAGAGAGTGATTTGAGTGATGTAGTTTATAAAACAATGGTTGAAAATTTTAAAGAAAGGACAGAAGCAATAAGAGAATATGCAAAAAAGAAACAGGCAACACTTCAGGAGCTTTTAGAACTTACTGATTATGAATTTCTCGGGGAAAGAAAAGGTGCAGATTCAATGGATTTGTTTTTAATGGTTAATGAAGGAAAATCTGTACTGGCAGGTTTTTCTTTTTCCGGAACCAAAATAGAACTGATGGATAAAGAATGGCATGGCAAAACCCTTAAAAATCTGGAAGAATACAAAACAGATTCTGATGTTGTTCTTATACAACACGATACTGAAATTTCAGATTTCCTTATGGAAGTAACCTATGTTGCTGAGAAAATAGTTAATAAAAAAACTAAGAATTAATTTCTGTAACAAGAATAAATTATCTATAAAAATAAACAAATTCTATTACTTTTACACCAAAATATTTTTATATAATCTTCTTATTATGCAAATATATGGACACAAATAAGATTACTGATGTTAATATTAAAGAATATTCTAAAATTAAAAATCCTGAAGAACTGAAAAAAGAACTTCCTTTAACACAAGAAAATATAAAAACCTTAATAAAAACAAGAGAAGAAATAATAAATATTCTAAATGGAAAAGATAAAAGAAAGATAATAATAACAGGCCCATGCTCTATACATAATATTGAAGAAGCATTTGAATATGCAAAAAAATTAAAAGAGCTTTCTGAAAAAGTTAATGATAAATTCTTAATAATCATGAGAACCTATTTTGAAAAGCCCAGAACAACCACAGGATGGAAAGGACTGATTTATGATCCTGACCTTAATGATGATTGTGATTTGGAAAAAGGAATAATCCTTGCAAGAAAACTGCTTTTAAAGATTACATCAATAGGGATTCCAGCAGGAACAGAATTTTTAAGCACAATAACTCCTCAGTATATTGATGATCTAGTTTCATGGGCTGCAATAGGAGCAAGAACAACAGAATCACAGCCTCACAGGGAAATGGCTTCAGGATTATCTATGCCAGTGGGTTTTAAAAATAATACAACAGGAAGCATTGATATAGCTGTTAATGCAATTAGCTCTGCAATCAAACCACATAATTTTCCCGGAATAGATAAAGAAGGTAAAACAGTTCTTGTAAAAACCAAAGGAAACCAATATGCTCATTTGATTTTAAGAGGAGGTAAAGAACCTAATTATTACAAAGAAGAAGTTTCTAAATCCATAGAAAAACTCAAGGAAAACAAACTTCCAACAAATATAATAATCGACTGCAGCCATGGAAACTCAAAAAAAGACCACAAATTACAGCCAGAAGTTTTCAAAGATGTTATAAAACAGATGAATAACAACAATAACATAAAAGGATTGATGCTGGAGTCAAACATTAATGAAGGAAACCAGAAAATAACTAACCCAGATAATTTAAAATATAGTGTTTCTGTTACAGACAAATGCATAAGTTTTGAAACAACTGAAAAATTGATAAAAGAAGGTTATAATAGTTTAAATTTATGATTATTACAAAGAAAAAATAAACAACGCTTATTTATAACTGTTAAATAATCAACTTTTTAAATCCTAATCATTTCTTTTATAAAAATGCCAGCTAAAAAAAGAAAAATAAAATGCAAGAAGGAATTTGCCAATTCCTGTAACGGAGGAGGAGCAGTTTACGGCCTGGGCTTTATCGGCGCAGCAATATATTTTATAACAACTTCCACAGGATTCTGGATGGGAGTTTTAGGAGTTCTGAAAGCTATTGTCTGGCCAGCTTTTGTCGTATACGGACTGCTTGGTTTCCTGGGGTTATAGGTAAAAAATGCCAAAAGGAAAATTCAAAAAGAAAAAATCAAAAGGGCCCAAGATATTCATAGCTGTCTTTACAGCCCTGATTATGATATTGTCTATCTTCGGGATTACAATGAATCAACAGGATAATTCTAATTCAATAGTATATAACGGCTTCGGCTTTGATGTGAACAGCGAAAGAACAAGATACATAACAACATCAGAGGGAAATGTTCTGGAGTTTTATGTCCTTCCTTCATATGTTGACAGCATCAATGTTTCTGTTGATATAATAAGCCTGTTAAAAAACAGCAAATATTGGATAGTTTCCTTTGACCCTGATTATGAACAAAACGACCTTGTCCATATAGACCTTGCAAGGTTTGAGCTGCCTTCAAGGGTAATAAATAAACAAATCGGAATAATAAATGCCGTATCTGAAAACAGCCCAGATTATGATTTGCCTGTTTTAGGCTGCGATAATTCATCATTATATATGCCTGTTATATATTTCAATGTTTCAAACTCAACTAAAATATATGAAAAAGATTCCTGCATAATAATACAAGGTCAGGGCCAGGATTTTATTATTCTTATGGACAGGCTTCTTTATGGCTTTTATGGAATAATAACAGAAGAATCAATAGAAGAAAATGACTAAAAAGATTACAAAAAAGGATATTGAAAAGATAAAAAAAGGCTCTGAGGAAATTCATAAAGCCAACAGGCTTCTTATGGTCGTGATTTTTTTAATATTTCTCGGCTTTGGAATGAGCATATTTTTTCTCTACAATACTTTAAACAAAGAAACTGTTGAAACCTATACATACAACGGCTTTGAATTCAAAAAGATGGGGGATATATGGTTCACGCAGGTAAGAGGTGTAAAAGGACAGCTTTATGATATTCCTTTTTACAATGACCCCAAAAGCCTTGAGGATTTATATGTTGAGGGCAAGGCAGTTGATATTCTTGCCCATTACCAGAAATATGACGGTGAATTATATATAACTTTGATGCCGAACCTTTCATCCAAGGTGGTTCTGGGTACAATAGAGTTTGCAAGAATCCTTGGGGAAAGATATTCTATGGCAAACATACCAACACATTCGGCGTTTTATGAGCCTCCTGAGGATTATGATAACCAGACTCCTGTTGTGAAATGCGATATTGTCACTTCAAAAACAGGGGTTATATGGATGAGAGAAGGAAATGAGACCAAGGTTTTCACAACAGAAAATAATTGCATCATAGTCCAGTTTAAGGATGATGAGGATGCTGTGAGAGTTTCAGACAGGTTCGGCTATGCAATGCTCGGCATTATGGACGTTGATTAATAATAAAAAATTTAAATAATTAAGTCTTTTATATAAAAATGGCTTACAAAAATCTGCTTGTAGGATTTAAACCTGGAGATGAGCATGATTCTTTGTTAGAAAAATTTTTACATTCTTTACCTGATGAAACAACAAAAATTTTTGAGTCTTTTGGATATGAGGACGGCTTAATGAAGAATATGATAAAAACCGAATTTTGTCCTGAAGAAAATAAAAAACATTTACTCTTTCTTAGGTTAAGTTCTTTTGATAATTTATTTTGTGATTATTTTTTAAACAATAAAGGAACCTTTCTAAAGGAAATCCCTGATTTTTTTAATGTTAAAGTTTGTTATAAAAGACACGGCATGGATTTTTCACTTAATGAACTGGTCAATTTTAATTATGATGGCTCTTTTGATGAAATGTTGAAATTATATGACAATATAGTATCGTATGGAATATTTAATTTAAGTGATATTTATTTAAATAGTGATCAGGATGAGATGAAAAAGTTTACAAGAAGAGGAGTATTTTATAAAGAAAAAAGAGCAACTTCTGACCTCTTTTATATTTCAGTAGGCTTAGAAACAGCGAGTGCTGAATATTTGCTTAAAACAACAGGCAAAAAAGGACCTTATTACAGTGTTATTTGTAAAAAATAATTCTCAATATTATTTATATATTATCTTCATTACAAGTATTACGGAGGTAAATATAAACGTTATGATGTTTGCTGTTATCAAAGGGATATCTCTTATAAAAATACCATAAACCAGCCATAAGAAGATTCCTGTTGTGAATATGGCATACATAGCCAAAGATAAGTCTTTTGTGTGTTTTGTCTTTATTGTCTTTATAGCCTGAGGCAGAAAAGAAATTGTTGTGCATGCTGCTGCCATCAATCCTAATAAAGTAATTATGTTCATAAATAATAAATTTATTCCTTTATTTTTAAAATTATCGTTATTTGTAATTAAGATTAAATTATTTAAATACCAATAATTTATCATTCTATACTATGTCAGGCTATTTAGAATCATGCCAGTCTGAATTCTGGAAAAAAGTATTTGAAAAAGAATTGGATTATCTTTTAACATCTTTAAAGGGTTATAATGACATCTTAAGTGTGGGCTGTGGTCCGGCCATCATAGAAACTGGTTTGGAAGAGCACGGTTTTAATGTTACTGGGCTGGATGTTTCCATAGAAGCTTTTAAAAAAGCACCGGAAAATATTCAAAAAGTAGTTGGGAATGCAGAAAATATGGCTTTCACAAACTTAACTTTTGATGCTGCTGTTTATGTTGCATCTTTGCAGTTTATTGATGATTATAAAAAAGCTGTATATGAAACAGCCAGAGTTTTAAGACCAAAAGGCAGAATTGTGATAATGCTTCTTAATCCTGAATCAGAATATTTCAATAGCAGGGTTGGGGATCCATATTCATATATAAATAAGATTAAACACGTTGGTTTACATAAAATTGAAGAAACCATAAATCAATATTTCTCGGTTAAAACAGAGTATTATCTGGGCATTATAAAAGAAAGAATATTTCCCAGTAAAGAGCCGGGTTTAACAAGTTTGTATATAATACAAGGAATAAAAAAATAATATAATATTTCTCAGAATATTTTACTCATATCTCAAAGTCTATCACTCAGTTTATTCGTTCCTTGACATTAGCGATACTCATACTCACTTCATTCGTATCATAATACATACTTACTAACGTTCGTAGCTTTTGAAATACTATTCGTATCTCAAAGCTTCCACAGGCTTTAAGCCTGAGGCTTGTTTTGCAGGTAGTATGCCGCTTATCATTCCAACAATGAAACTAAATGCGATAGCTCCTCCGACCAAAACCAAACTAATATGGGCTTTTATTAAAGGACTCCCGTAGAACTGGGTAACAGCTATCTCAACCATTTTGCTTATTCCTAAACCAATAGCAACTCCGATAATCCCTCCAATCATTCCAAGAACACCTGATTCTACAATAAAAATAAACAAAATATCTGCATTTGTTGCACCTATTGCTTTCATTGTTCCTATTTCCCTTGTTCTTTCCATCACAGCCATGTACATTGTGTTCATTATTCCTACACCGCCAACCAACAGGCTGATCGCGGCTAAACCAACAACAACAGCCTGGACAATGTTTAATATTGAGCCAAAGGTTTCAATAAGGTCTGATGCAGTGCTTACCACGAAAGTTTCATCCCCTTCATCCTCATCCCGGTAATCACGCAGTTTTTCCTCTATATTTTCAGCAACTTTTTCCACATCATACCCCTTTTTGGTGTTTAAATAAAGCATACTTATTTTTTCTTTTTCATCTATTAAGTCACGCATTATATCTATGGGAATCATTATAGAATTATCATCCATTGCGTTTCCTATTTTTTTATATATCCCGACAACCCTGAATTCCTGGTCGAATAGAGTAATCTTATCACCTATAGTTACTTCCCTTTCAAATGCAGTGTGTGCTATATTATTTCCTATTACAGCCTTATAACGGTCTCCTTCCTTTAATTCCCTGCCTGCTTCTCTGTATGCATTCATGCTTGCTTCTATTATCTCTCTTGTGGGTCCTGGTGATGCACCCCCTAAAAAAGCATCTGTCCTTTCGCCATGAAAACCGACTGTTGCAGACATAATTATATATTCAGCCACAAGGTTAACGCCTTTAACACTTTCAATCACTTCTTTATCTTTTACAGTCAGGGGCTTTTCAGAAACCATACTCATTATCGGCGAAGACATGCCCCCTCCAGAGCCCATAACCATAATAATATTGCTGCCCACAGACTCGAACTGCTCTGTTATAGCATCCTCCATACCCTGCCCCATACTAATCAAAGCCACAACTGCAGTAATGCCTATCAGGATGCCTAGCATGGTAAGATAGCTTCTCAGTCTCCTGTGGCTTAAGTTCCTTATTCCTATTAAGAATAAGTCAAATATCTTCATTTTTTATACAACATATATTTTACTTTTTTAGTCTGTGTTTTTTTCTCCACATAAATATTGCAACTCCGATAACTATCAGCCAGAATATAATCCCTCCATAGCTTCTCTGTCTTGGGGGAATTTCTATAATCACAGTTTTTTCCTCGCTGTATTCCTCATTCAATGCATTAAGATAATCCATCTTTATTGTTATATTTGCTTCTTTTTTCAGCGGTTTTAGTTTTATGGTGAATGTTGCATCATCATCAATATCTATGTTCCCAAGGTACTCTTTTTCTTTTGGAGATATTATTTCTGCACCTTCTGCTGATGTTATCTCTACTGTCATGTATTTTACAGGCTCTAGGCCATTGTTGCTTATGATAACAGAGGTTTCAACTGCTCCATCTGTGTATTCAGCTTCATCTGTGCTTATGATAATTGAAGGCTCTGATGAGACAATTATTGTTGCATAGTCATCAAAATTTATAGAAGTTCCCTCTTCATCATAAAAGGTCATATTTATCGGCAGCCTGTAAGTTCCTGCTTCTGTTTCAGGGTCTATCATAAAATCAAAGCATTCTCTTGTTACACTGTTGGGCCTTAATGCAGGTATAATATGTTGTGTTGATGATAAAGGTATGAATGAGGTTAATGAGCCTACACTAAGCTTCACCTTCAGATCCCTTATCAAATCTGAGCCCTTGTTTTCAATCTTTATGCATAATTCCCCTTCGTTTCCGGGCCTTGTCCTTTCAGGGTCTGTTTTTATTTCAGAAATCACTAATGCTGGTGCATGTATTTGGATGTCTATTTCAACATTTTCCTCCACCCATGATGCTTCTCCTGTTGCTGAGCTGTAGTCAGAGCAGTATTTTATCTTTAAATAATTGGTTCCTTTCGAGGCATCGCTGTTAACAATAATATTGAACTTTGCGACCACAGACCTTCCCTGGTTTAATATCCCGTATGTTTTTATATCCTCTTTTTCATAGTTGGTGAAAACATTGTTTTCAACCATTGTCAGTGCAACACTGTCTGCTTTATCTGTCCCGAGGTTTTCTATCTGTATCCATACCTCAATGGTTTCCCCCGGAGAGGCAGGCGCAGGACTGTAACTCAGTAATGTAAGGTCCAGGCTTGATTTGTCTGCTGCATATGACTGATGCATAAAAACACAAAAAAACAAAATCCAAAATACATAATTAAACTTATTTTTCATGGTCATTACCTCCTATTTCCTCAATGATCTCCTTTTTTAATTCTGACGGCTTTATTATTTTATTTATTTTTCCATCCCTTATTATATTAATAGTTTTAGCATATTTTGCTATGTTGGGGTCATGTGTGACTAATATTATGGTTGTTTCCATTTTTTTATTAAGTTCTGATAAGAGGTTCATGACCTCTTTTCCTGATTTTGAATCCAGGTTTCCTGTCGGCTCATCTGCAATGAGTATCTCCGGCTTGTTTGCCAGAGCCCTTGCTATTGCAACCCTTTGCTGCTGCCCTCCCGACAGTTCAGTCGGCTTATGGCTCATTCTTTTTTCAAGGCCCACATCAGTTAATAATCTTTTTGCCCTTTTCATCCTTTCCTCTTTTTCCATATCCTGAAATATCATAGGAAGTTCCACGTTGTCAAGGGCGTTTATTGTCGGCATGAGGTTGTAGGTCTGGAATATGAACCCTATGATTTTCCCCCTTATCATTGCTAAGTTTGACTCATTCATCATTCCTATATTGTGGTTCTTAAGGTAAATATTCCCTTTTGAGGGCACATCCAGGCAGCCTATCATATTAAGCAAAGTGGTTTTTCCTGAGCCTGATGGCCCCATTATAGCGACAAAATCCCCTTTCTTGATATCCATATTCACTCCGCGGACTGCCTCAACCCGTACTTTTCCTAAATCATATACTCTCCATACATTCTTTAATTTAACAATTGTATTTGTCATTTTATATCTTATTCAGTTCTTTTACCATTATATTTGTTATCTTTTCCAGCTTCAATATCTGTTTATAATAATTATTGATAATCTCTATTTTCTTTTTGTCTTTTTCTGTTCTTGCCTTTTTTTTATACTCATCTATTATCAGGGGAATCTTTTCTTTGGCATTTTTTATCACAAACTCTTCTTTTTTAATAAGGGCATTTTTCCATATTGCCAGAAAGTCCTTTTCCATATAAATATAAAGCTTTTTTGAGCCTGGTTTTTTTATTCTTTTTATTCCTATTATAGGTCCAAGCATTTTAATCTTGTTGCTTATTGATGCAAGGCTGTATCCTGTTGCTTCTGCAAGTTCATCCATTGCAGTCGGCTCAGGCTCAACATAAAGCCTTGCGAATATTTCCATTAGCAAGTTATCCTCAATCCCCTGCCCCCTTCCCATTTCCTTGAAAAGAGAGATTATTTTCCTGTTAAACTCTTCCATCTTTTACAATTTTTAATAATTATTAAAAATAATGAAAGTTATTATATATAAATGTTTTTAAAAATCGAAAGGTTTATATAGTAGTTATGAATATATATTCATAATAGGTTATGAATAATAATCCATAACCTGAGAATAAAATATAATATTTGGAGGTGTAAATATGCCACAAGGAGATAGAACAGGACCAAACGGACAGGGGTCTATGACAGGTAGAGGAATGGGTTATTGCAATGGCTACAATAGTCCTGGTTTTACAAGAGGAATGCCGATGGGCAGAGGTTTTGGATATAGCCGAGGTTTTGGCTTTAGAAGAGGATTTGGTAGAGGTTTTAGAAGAATACCTGTAAGAGCAGTGCCACAGGAATTTGTGCCTGTAAGACAATATACTAAAGAAGAAGAAATCCAAAACTTAAAAAATGAACTAAACATACTAGAACAGGAAAAGAAAGATATAAACCAGGAATTAGAAGAAGTTAAGAAGAGAATTGAAACCATAGAAAAAGAATAAATATGAACAAACAATTTAAAGAAGCAATAAAAAAGTCAGGAAAAGGTTTAGGTAAAATGCTTCCTGTAATAGCAGGGGTTATTTTATTAATTGGTTTAGTTAATACTCTAATCCCAAAGTCTTTTTATACAGAATTATTCAGGGGCAACTTTTTTTTAGATCCTCTGATTGGGTCTGTTATGGGTAGCATTCTGGCAGGAAGCCCAATAACAAGTTATGTTTTAGGTGGTGAATTATTAAATCAAGGAGTAACATTAATTGCAGTAACTGCTTTTATAGTTTCATGGGTTACTGTAGGATTTGTTCAATTGCCTGCTGAATCAATGATTCTGGGAAAAAAATTTGCTATAACTAGAAATGTTTTAAGTTTTGTTTTTGCTATAGTTGTTGCCATAATTACAGTAGGAATATTAAATGTGATATGATGAAATTTATTGAAAAAATAAAGGAAATACCGAGAACATGGACATTTTTAATAATAGCTGTATTAATATTAGGTATGGTTTCAATAATAAAACCTTCAATATTAATTCCTTCATTATTGTTTTCATGGGGAATATTGAAAAAGATAGTCCTGGTTTTTATGGGGGTTTTTGTTTTAATGGCATTAACAAATTATTTTATCAGGCCTGAAAAACTTGTCAAGTATTTTGGCCACAGCAGATCATTTAAAGGATGGATTGCTGCTGTTGTAACAGGAGTTATTTCAACAGGTCCTATTTATATGTGGTATCCTTTGCTTGCTGAGTTAAAGGACAAAGGTGTTAAGAGCGGGTTTATTGCAACCTTTTTATACAATAGGGCGGTTAAACTTCCTTTATTGCCTGTAATGGTTGTTTATTTTGGCTTTAAATTTGTGATCTTTTTAACTTTTGTCATGGTTTTTATTTCAGTTTTGGAAGGACTAATTATGAATAAAATTATGGAGGTAAAAACATGAAAATAGCAATATCTGCTAAAGAAGATAATGAAGATTCTGAGATTAGTGAAATGGGCGGAAGAGCACCGTTTTATCTGATTTTTGAGAATAAAAAATTAGTGGAAAAAATAAAAAATCCTTTTGACAGGGGCGGAGGAGGAGCAGGCTTTTCAGTAGCAAAAATGCTGGCAGACAAAAATGTTGATTTAGTTGTAACTGGAAAAGTAGGGCCTAATATGGAAATGGCTTTACAACAAAAAGGAATAGAATTCAAACAGGTTAGTGGCAAGACTGTAAAAGAAGCACTGGATGAAACAGAGGAATAATCATGCCAAGGCCAAGACGAAGAAGAAGGATATGGTTTGACCCCGAGGTGACTTATTTCAAGCCAGCAGGAATAAGGCTTATGGATTTAAAGGAAGTCAATCTTACCAGGGAGGAGCATGAGGCTATAAGATTAAAGGATTTTGAGCATCTTGAGCAGAAAAAAGCAGCTGAAAAGATGAATATATCACAGCCAACTTTTAACAGGGTGCTGAATTCAGCAAGGAAAAAAATAGCTGAAGCCCTTGTAAATGGGAAGGCAATAAGGATAAAAGGAGGTGATTTTAAAATGGCAATGCCAAGACAAGGTATGGGAAGAGGACAAAGAAGAGGAATCAGCGGGGGAGGACGAGGCAGAATGGGAGGATTTGCTGTAGGCCCCGGAGGAATTTGTGTTTGTCCTGAATGCGGATATAAAGAGTCTCAGCAAAGAGGGGTTCCATGTGTAAGCAGGAAATGCCCGAAATGCGGAGCAAGAATGACAAGAGGATAATAAATGACTTGTGAATGGTTTGAAAGTTGTCCGTTGAGAAGATTGGAAAGAGAAGGTAAAATTAAAGAGAAATGGAAGAATAATTATTGTGATACAGAAGATAATTTTAAAAACTGCATAAGATATAAAATGGTTGAAAGAGGGGAAGCACACCCCGACAATTTAATGCCTGACGGAACTAAGATAGATGTTTCATAAAATATTTAATTAAAATGAGATGGTACTTAAGGAGCAAGATTCATAAGGCTACTGTTACAGAAGCCAATGTTGATTATACAGGAAGCATAACTATAGATAGAGAACTGATTGAAAAAGCAGGTTTTCATAAAGGGGAAAAGGTTGCTGTCTGGGACATTACAAACGGGGAAAGGCTGGAAACTTATGTAATTGAAGGAAAAAGAAACCTAGGAACAATATGCATGAATGGGGCAACAGCAAAGAAGATAAAAAAAGGAGATAATATTATAATAGCAGGATTTGAGCTTTCTGACAATTACATAGAACCAAGAATTGTACTTGTTAATGAGGAAAATAAATTTGTAAGGTATTTAAAATGAAATTAAAAGAGTTTGGTCTGGAGGAAAGGGCAAAAAAAATTCTTGGCTTAGCTGAAAAAGCAAATATAGATCCAAAAAAAATAAAAATTCAATTCCGAGAAAAAGCCAAAGAGTATCATCCTGATGTAAATAAAGATGAAAAAGCAAGTTCATATTTTAAGTTAATAAAACAAGCCAGGAATTATTTAGAAAACAAAGAGGCTTCTGATTTAATTGAAAACAATGAATTAGTGGAAGACTTTCTGGGAGAAAAGCCTGAAGAGCTTGGGAAGTCATATAATGAATGGCGTTTAAGCCATTTTTATAATATAAAGGAAAAGTCTATATGGCCGGACAATGACAATAAAAGAAAACTATAGAAAAATCAGGAAAGAGGTTCCGGATGATGTGACAATAGTTGTGGCTGCGAAAACAAGAACTCTGAAAGAAATAATGGAAGTTATAGAAGCAGGGGCAACAGATATAGGTGAGAACTATGTCCAGGAGGCAGAAGAGCTTTACAAAAAACTTGGAGATAAGGCAGAGAAAGTCAGATGGCACATGATAGGGCATCTGCAGAAAAACAAGATAAATACTGCTCTGAAGATTTTTGATATTATCCAGACTGTTGATTCTGAATACAGGGCCTTGAATATAAGTAAAAGAGCTGAAAGAATAGATAAAAAAATACTTGTTATGATAGAAGTTAATATAGGAGAAGAAAAATCCAAATACGGCATTGAGCCTGAATATGAGAAGATTGAGAATCTAGCAAGAGCAATAAGCAAAATGGATTATTTAGTATTAAAAGGAATCATGGCAATGGAGCCTTATTCTATAGGTGAAAAAGAACAAAAGGCTTATTTTAAAAAGATGAAAGGTTTTTATGATAAGCTGAAAAAAGAATTTAATTCTGTTGATACACTTTCCATAGGAATGTCAGATTCATATAAGACAGCAATAGATGAAGGCAGCAATATGATAAGGCTCGGAAGGGCCTTGTTCGGGGAAAGAAAATAATTAATTAATCCACAGCCCGTGCACATTGCACAATATTCTTGCTTTCAGGCCCTGTTTTTTAACCATGCAGAATTCAGCCATGGGCTTTTCGCCCGGCTTTAATCTTTTTCCGCCAACTATTTCATCCCCGTCAATAAGCTGTATCAGTTCAATATAATGTTTTTCTTCCATAGGATGCTCCACAGAGCCTACTTTTACAATAATGCCTTTTTCAGTTGTTTCCAGAACAGGAACATGCTTTTCCTTTCCTTCCTGGTCTTTCCCTTTCTCTTCTATCAGTTTCATTGGCTCACCGCAGCATACTAATTCCCCTGCGCCTGACTCAACCACAGAAACTATGTTTCCGCAGACATTGCATTTATAAAATCTGTTTAGCTTAGCCATTTTTATACCTCACATTTTTGATAATTCTTCCTCAATAGCCAATTTGTTGAAGCCCACGATGATTTTTCCGTTTATCTCAATCTGGGGAACTCCCATCTGCCCTGATTTTCTTATCATCTCTTCAGCTTTTTCCCTGTCTTCCCCCACATCAACAGCTTCAAACTCAATATTTTTCTCCCTTAAAAAATCCTTGAGCATAGTGCAGTAAGGGCACATCTTTGTGCTGTAAACAATTATTTTAGACATTTTTTCATCCTCCTTTTAAAAGCTCTTCAACTTCTTCTTTTCCTTCTTCCATGGCCCCTTTAAGCTCAGGGTCTTCTTTTTCTAACAATGTCTGAAATTCACCGACATGCTCTTTTTCCTCTTTGGCTATATCCAGCAAGACTTTCTTAATTTCTTCATTATCAGTCAGTTCAGCCATTTGCTCATATAAATTGACAGCATCATACTCTGCTATTAGTCCTGCTCTTAATATTTCTTTGTTTATGTTTTCTTTTTTTATTTTAGTTAAATCTATAGGTATTTTAGACAGCATTTTCTCACCTCAGTATTCTTCACATTTCCTTTCAAAATAATTCCCTGGATGGCTGCATGAAGGGCATGTATCAGGCGGCTCGTTGCCTTCGTGAATATAGCCGCATTTCCTGCAGACCCAGTAAACTGTTTTTTCTTTTTTGAAGACAGTGTTGTTTTTGACTTCATTCAGTAATTTTTTATATCTTTCTTCATGGTGTTCTTCTGCTTTTGCTATAGCCCTCAGCCTGTTTGCAATCTCAGGAAAACCTTCTTTTTCTGCAACATCTGCAAATTTAGGATACATCTTTGTATGCTCATAATTTTCTCCGTCAATTGCAGCCTGCAGGTTTGCTTTTGTATCACCCAGAGTTGTAGGGGCTGAAGCTTCAACCTCGATCTCTTTTAAATCTTTATCTGATTTTTTCTTTAAGTCATTTATTAACCTGAACAGCCATTTTGCATGCTCTCTTTCATTTTCTGCAGTTAATAAAAATAATTCTGATATCTGCTCAAAGCCTTCTTTTTGTGCTATCTTAGCATACATGCTGTAACGGTTTCTTGCCTGGCTCTCACCGATAAAAGCTTTAGTAAGATTTTCTATAGTTTTTTCCATAATATTCCCCTTTTTATTTAATTATCATAAAGATAAATCTGTTTCTTTTTATATTTTTTGTTAAACCAGATAATTATTTCTTCCTGTTAAAATATCTTGTATGTAAATACTTATGTGCTTTTTTGCTTAAAGGCTCTCCAAGGAAATTATCATAGACTTCTTTTAAAACAGGGTTTTCATGAGCTTTTCTCATTTCAAGCTTTTCATCCTGCCTGTATAATGCAAGAGACCTCTTTTTTACAATATCCATGTCTGTGCTTTTTGGCTGTCCCCCTCCGCCAATACATCCTCCGGGGCATGCCATTACCTCGATAAAATCATATCTGCATTTTCCTTTTTTCAGATCTTCCATAACTTTTCTTGCATTTCCAAGACCATATATAATCCCAAGCAATAATTCCTTATCACCTAACTTTAATTTTATCTGCCTTATTCCCTCTACTTTTTTAAGCTCTTCCCATTCCACATCCATGCTTTTCATTTTCCATTCTATAACTCTTAAAACAGCCTGTGTAACTCCTCCTGTTGTTCCGAATATAGCTCCTGAGCCACTGCTTATTCCTAAAGGTTTGTCAAATTCAGAATCATTTAAGCTAGGAAGATTTATATTGTTCTGCTTCAGCATTCTTCCGAGCTCTCTTGTTGTAAGCACATAATCCACATCCTTGAATCCGGAGCTTCTCATTTCCCTGCGCTCGCATTCAAATTTTTTTGCTGTGCATGGCATTGCTGAGACAACCACTATATTTTTCGGGTCAATATTATGTAATTTTGCATAATATGTTTTAGCTATTGCACCGAACATCTGCTGCGGCGATTTACAGGTTGAAATATGATTTAATAATTCAGGATAATTTTTTTCCATAAATACAATCCATGCAGGGCAGCATGATGTGGTCATAGGCAGGTTTTTGTTTTTCTCAATCCTTTCCATTAATTCATGGGCTTCTTCATAGGTTGTCATATCAGCTCCGAAGTCAGTATCAAAAACCCTATTAAAGCCGAGCTTTTTCAGGGCAGTTACCATCTTTCCTGTTATTAATGACCCTGGTTTTAATCCGAATTCTTCCCCAAGAGAAGCCCTCATTGAAGGTGCTGTTTGTATAATTACGTGTTTTCCTTCATCTTTTAGTGCTTTTTCAACATCCCTTATGCTGGATTTTTCCCTTATGGCTCCAGTAGGACAAACCAAAGAGCACTGTCCGCAGTAAGTACAAACAGTTTGGTCAAGGGGGCATAAGAAAGGAGTAGCTGCAATAGTTTCTATTCCTTTGAAAGCAGGATATATTGCATCAACACTTTGAACATCATGGCATTTTCTTATGCATTTGCCGCAGTTGATGCATAGGTTTATGTTTCTTTCAATTGCAGGGTTTTTATTATCTATGGGCAGATTCCTTAATTTGTTTTCAAACAGCCCGTCATGCTCCATCAATTCTTCTATGTCTTCTGTTTCAAGGATGTCTTTTGTTTTAACCCTTGACATCAGTAATGCAGCGTTAATTTTTCTGTATTTCTTTATCTTTTCATTTTCTGTAATGATGTTCATACCTTCTTTTGCTTGTGTATTGCATGAAGTCATTATTTTTCCGTTTACCTCAACAATACATTGCCTGCATTTTCCTTCAGCCTTTAAGTCAGGATGATAACATAAAGTAGGTATTTTTATATTGTTTTTTCTGCATACATCTAATATTGTTTTGCCTTCTTCAAATTTTATTTTTTTTCCGTTGATTTTTATTTCAGGCATTTTATTTCTTCTTTAAATTCTTTCAATATATTCAATAATGCTGTTGTGGATGACATTCCCAGGCCGCAGAAACTGCATTCTTTGATGTAATTGGCCAGGTCATTTAATCTTTCATGCTCTTCTTTAGTTAACCCTTTTTCAATTGACTTTTCAATAAGCTCAAGGATTCTTGCATTGCCTTCTCTGCACGGCGTGCATTTGCCGCATGATTCATGGATAAAGAATTCAGTGATATATTTCAGCATTCTTATTAGTGACTGGTTTTCATTTATTACAATAATTCCTCTTGAGCCAAGGCATACATTTTTTTCTCTGAATGCTTCCTGTGTAACCTTTATTTCAGGGTCATATTTTAAACATCCTCCGCTTGCACCCATAAATATAGATTTTATCTTTCCCTCTGGCTCAGCCTTTTCCATAATTTCTTTTAGTTTTATTCCTAAAGGAAATTCGTAAACCCCTGGCTTTTTTACATTGCCTGAGAGCGAGAATAATCTTAATTCAGGATTGAATTCATTGTTCATTATCAAGGGGATCATTGCTATGGTTTCAGCGTTATTTATCACAGTGGGTTTTCCCTGAAAGCCTTTTTCACCAGGATAAGGAGGCTTCATTCTTGGTATGCCCGGGAACCCTTCTATGCTTTCTATTATAGCAGTTTCTTCTCCGCACACATAAGCCCCTGCGCCCAGAATTATTTCAATATCAAACTGAGGATATTTTTTTATATATTTATTTACAGAATCCTGCAGGTTTTTGATTAAATCCTTGTATTCATCCCTTATATAGATAAATCCTTTTTTTGCATTTACAGTATGGCATCCTATCAACAGACCTTCTATTATCAAGTCAGGATTATTTTTTAAAATATATTGGTCTTTAAAGTTACCGGGCTCTGACTCATCTGCATTTATAATGAAGAACTTTTCACCTTGGTTTGCAGATGCAATCTCCCATTTTTTTCCTGTGGGAAAACATGCCCCTCCCCTGCCTGTTAGTTTGGATAATTTTATTTTATCTATAACTGCTTCAGGGCTTATTTTTAATGCGTTTTCAATTCCCTTAAAGTTTGGTTTTTTTTCTATCTGCATTTTTTCAATAAATCTGATAATTTTTCTTTGTTCATTTTTGTGTAAATCTTTTTGTTTATAGTTATTACAGGGGCATCATAGCATCTTCCTATGCATTGAAGTTTAAGCAGAAGGCATTTTTTGTTGGGGTTGTTGATTTCAAGGTTAAGTGTTTTTTCTATATATTCAATTAATTCAAGAGCCCCGTTTGCAATGCATGAAGGACATGTAACAACACCTATAACATATTTAGGCTGTTTCTCCAGCTCAAAACCGGAATAGAAGGTGGCAGTGCTGTAAATAATTGCTAAAGGAATATTTGTCTTTTTAGATAATTTCTCTAACCTCTTTTTTGGAAGGAACCCATACTTATCCTGTAAAGCATGCAATTCCATAAGCAGTCTTTTCATTTATTATATAACATCGTAAAATATTTATATGTCTTTTGGTTTTTATTATAAAAATGGAATTCAAAAACTTTAATGAAAGGGTTTATGATTTCCCCAGATTGTATGAAAATATAGAAATAGTGGTTTTTTCTGCTGTAAGCTTTTTTTTACCAATGGTTCTGGGGCATCCCCAATTATTGGTTGGTTCTGTGATTAATGCATTGATTGTGATTTCAGCACTGCACCATCCTTTCAGGAAAGCTTTGCCTGTGATTATGCTTCCTTCTCTCGGCGTATTGACAGCAGGATTGTTATTTGGTTCTTTTACCTCACATTTAGTTTACATGATTCCATTTATATGGATAGGAAATGCTTTGCTGTGGTTTGGCATAAAATATTTTTATGTTAATAAAAAGAAAAACATTGTAATAAATTCCATTGGCTCTTCTTTTGTAAAAGCTTTTTTCCTGTTTTCAATAGCTTCTGTATTTTATTTCTCAGGCTTGGTTCCCCAGATGTTTTTAATAGCAATGGGCCCTTTGCAGTTAGGAACAGCCTTAATGGGTTGCATAATAGGAAAAGGTTTCTCAGAAGTGGTTGTCAGGGCTTTATAATTTTTAATTAATCTCTATTATATATAACTCCTTTCTCCGGATGGTAAATAATTTTTATGTTTGCTCTCCAGTTGCAGTCATAAAGGTAATCTCTTGTTTCTTTTGCTTTTTTGTTGGTTATTATTATTGTTTTATTTCCGTATTTATATTTTATAGGTCCTTTTTTTGTATCTTTTAATAGTTTTTCAACAAAAACATAAGGTGATTCTCCGGGGTAATTCCTGTTTTTTATCAGATATCTTACATTTGTAGGCCCCAGGTTGTAAGCTATATAGCTGTAATCCCACAAAAATTCGTCTTTCACAAGCGGCTTTAAACTTTTCTGCAAGTGGTTTATATAATTCAGACCTGCCCTGAAATTGTCTTCAGGGTTATGTATGTCATTATGCCCCGAATCCTTATAAGCTTCAAAAACTGTTTTTTTTGTCTGAGCCAATCCCCTCACTCCTGTTTTGCTTACTGCATTTGTTCTGAAACTAGATTCCCTGAAAATCTGGGCATAAACTTTATGCTTATCTTCCCAATAACCTTTTTCTTTCATTACTTCTTCTATCATCATAGAAAGGCCTTCTCTTGTATAAATGTTCTTTTCTGCTTTCTGTTCTAATTCTTTGTTTTCCTTTTTTTCAGTACTGTCTTTTTTTATAATTTCCTCCAGCGGCTCTTTATCTTTTTGTATTTGCTCTATTTTAGTGCTTTTTTTGGGAAATAAATTCCTGGCTTTGAAATAAGCATCTATCCCGTCTTCTGCCATATTGAAAAAAGAAGTCAGTAAATAAGTGCCGGCAATAAATTGCCCTATTTTTGTCATGCCTTTTTTTGCAGAAAGAAGATTTTTCACTTTTAATTTTCTGTAAGCATTTTTCAGGCTGAATTTCCTGTTCCTGTTTGAAAAGTAATATGCTGATATTCCTGCCCCTATCCATGGAAGTGCATTTTCAAGAACTTCCTCTATTGAAGAGCTCATTGAAAATTTCTGAATCAATTCAGGATTATTCAGAATGCTGTATGGAATAAATCCGACTCCTAGTGAGAGAATGCCGTCTGTAATTCTGCCAATAGTCTCAGAATTACCAATATTTTTCATGATTTCAGTGAATTTAGGCTCTTTTTTCAATTCCATACATATAAAATATCTCTTTTTATTTATAAACTTTTCGCTTTTTTATCACTATTTAGTTATAACATATATTTATACACGATAAAAAACAAGCCCCGGAAACCTTCCGACGAGGATTTTCTATAGTTTTCTCTAAAGCATAAAAATACACAATAAAATATAAGCCTTTTAATGCATTTCTTTAGAAAAGCAGTTGTTTTCATGATTTTAAGATGATAACCAATAATTTTATAAACAAAATTCAATAACTAAAACTGTGTAAAATGGCTGAGATAGATAAACTGGTAAAAAAACTGCATCCTCTTGAGAGGAAAGTGCTGAAGGTTTTGCCTAAATATAAAAATCTTGAGGAAATAAAAGAACATTCTGAACTAAAAGAAGTTGAAATAATGAGAGCACTTCAATGGCTGCAGAATAAAGATGTTTTAAAAATAAAAAAAGACACTGAAACAAAGATAGTCCTGGGAAAAAACGGTGAAAAATATATTAAAGAAGGGCTTCCTGAAAAAAGGCTTCTGGAAATACTGGACAAAGAAAAGTCCATGGAATTAAATGATTTATTCAAAAAACTTGAAAGAAATGAGGTAAATATTGCTATTGGATTATTAAGGTCAAAAGGAGCAATTGAAATAAACAAAGCCAATAAAAAAACAATATTAAGAATAACAAATACAGGCAAAACCTTATTAAAAAAAGAAACTCTGGAAGAAAACTTCCTGAAAAATAAATTTCCCTTATCAAATAAAAACCTTACTCCTCAGGAAAGGTATGCTTACGGCGCTCTGAAGAAAAGAAAGGACATTGTAAAGGAAAAAGAATCCATAACTGTAAATGCTGAAATAAGCGAGACAGGAAAAAAACTTCTGAAAAAAGATCTGAAAGAAGATTATGTTGATGAATTAACTCCTGAAATGCTGAAAAAAGGCTCATGGAAAAATAAAAAATTCAGGGCATATGACATTGAAGCCCAGGTTCCGTTTAAGGAATACGGCAAAAAGCATTTTCAGAACCAGGTTATTGAATATATAAAAAAGATCTGGTTAGAACTTGGTTTTAAAGAAATGCAGGGCTCATTAGTTCAGAGTGCTTTCTGGGACATGGATGCATTGTTTGTCCCTCAGGACCATCCTGCAAGGGAATTACAGGATACTTTTTATGTAGAGGGAAAAGCAAAAATAGACAAAAAAATAATGGAAAAAATAAAACAAGTTCATGAAAAAGGAACTGAAAAAAGCAAAGGCTGGGATTATAATTGGAGTGAAAAAGAAGCTGAGAAATTATTATTGAGAACACATAACACTGTTTTAAGCGCCAGAACCATTGCCAAATTAAAAAAAGAAGACCTTCCACAGAAATTCTTTTCAGTCGGAAGGGTTTTCAGGAATGAAGTCCTTGACTGGAAGCATTTGTTTGAATTTTATCAGGTTGAGGGAATTGTGGTAAGC
The DNA here is from genome assembly GCA_016935095.1 of Candidatus Woesearchaeota archaeon. Lineage (GTDB taxonomy): Archaea > Nanobdellota > Nanobdellia > Woesearchaeales > GW2011-AR15 > WJJD01. The sequence continues at coordinate 21,483 of JAFGRO010000006.1, read as the reverse complement.
GAGAATGTTAATTTCAGGCATTTATTAGGTTATTTAAAAGAGTTTTACAAAAAAATGGGCTATGACAAGGTCAGGATAAGGCCTGCTTATTTCCCATATACTGAGCCCAGTGCTGAGGTTGAGGTTTATGATGAAAACAGAAAGCAATGGATTGAACTTGGAGGCTCTGGAATATTCAGGCCTGAAGTTACCAAGCCTTTGCTGGGATTTGAATGCCCTGTTTTAGCATGGGGATTGGGCCTTGAAAGGATTATTGTTCCTTATTTTAATATGAAAGACTTAAGGGAAATCAATAAGAATGATTTAGAGCAACTAAAAAAAATAAAACGCTTTATGGAGTAAAAATGCCGGTTATAGAATTTGAAAAAAAGGAATTAATGAAATATCTGGGAAAAAAGACAGATGAGACTGAGTTAAAGGAAAAGATAAGTTTCCTGGGGACAGACCTGGAGAAGTTTGATGAAACTGTAAAGGTTGAGATATTCCCGAACAGGCCTGATATGCTGAGCGTCCAGGGCTTTTCCAGGGCTCTGAAAACATTTCTGGGAATAGAAAAAGGGATTAAGGAATATAATGTTAAAAGCTCTGGCAGAAAAATAATCATAAAGGACTCTGTAAAAGAAGTAAGGCCTTTTACTGCATGTGCTATTGTTAAAAATATAAAGTTTGATGATGAAAAGATAAAGGAGATAATGCAGATGCAGGAAAAACTGCATATAACTTACGGCAGGAACAGGAAAAAAATAGCTATAGGAATATATCCTATGGAAAAGATTAAGTTTCCTATAACTTATGAAGCAAGATCTCCTGAAAAAATAATGTTTGTCCCATTGGAAAGCAGCAGGGAAATGAATGGAAAAGAGATTTTAGAGAAACACCCTAAAGGAAAAGATTATGCTCATTTATTAAAAGGAAAAGAAAAATTCCCTATTTTTGTTGATGCTAATAAACAAATATTGTCAATGCCGCCCATTATCAACAGCCACACCGTAGGGAAAATTGATTCTGACACCAAAGATGTTTTTATAGAATGCAGCGGATTTAATCTGAATTATCTTAAAAAAGCCCTTAATATGATTGTATGCAATCTGGCAGATATGAACGGAGAGATTTATTCTTTGAAATTAGAATACGGAAACAAAAAAGTCATTACTCCTGAGCTAAAGCCTGAAAAAATGAAACTTGAGCCTGATTATATTAATAAAATTCTGGGTTTGAGCCTGAATAAAGAGACAATAAAAAGATTGCTGGAAAAAATGGGTTACAATATTTCAAATAATGATGTTCTTATACCTGCTTACAGGACAGATATCCTGCATCCCATTGATTTAATTGAGGATATTGCCATTGCCTACGGCTATGATAATTTTGAGGCTGAATTACCCAGAATAGATACTGTGGCTGAAGAGATGAAGTTTGAAAAATTCAAAAGGGAAATAAGGGATTTTATGGTTGGAAATAAATTAATAGAGGTAAAGAACTTCCAGCTGGTTTCAGAAAACAGGAATGAATTAACTAAATGCCTGATTGACAAGGTAAAAATAAAAAATCCTTTATCTGAGGAATATTCAAGACTGAGAGGATGGCTGATACCTTCATTACTGAAAAATCTGTCTGAAAACACCCATAATGATTACCCGCAGAATATTTTTGAAATCGGGAAAATCTTTAAGAAGAAAATTGATGAGATTATTGAAAATGACAGGGTTGCTGTGGCTTTATGCAATAAGAAAAGCAATTTTACAGCAGTAAAGCAGATATTCCAGAGTTTAATGCTTGATTTAGATTTAAAATTTGAGATAAATGAAACAGAGCATCCTTCTTTTATAGAAGGCAGGGTTGCAAGGGTTTCTGTGAATGGAAAAGATGTTGCTTATATTGGCGAGATAAATCCTGAAGTTCTGCAGAATTATAAAATAGAAATGCCTGTTTCTGTCCTTGAGTTAAATCTGAGTGAATTGTTTGAGGTTATGTGAAATATTTCCGGAATTTACTTGTTAAGTTTCTTAAATAATATATATTTATTCTGTAATATGGTGAAGAATCTCTTTTATATAGATACATGTATCTGGTTAAACTTGTTCAAAAAAGAAGGTACTCCTGAAAAAGGAATTCCTTATTGGAAATTAGCCGAAGAGTTTATTGAAATTATAAAGGATTCCAAAATAATTGTTTCCACAATAATATTAAAAGAGTTAAAATTTAAATTAAAAAATAAATTTTATTTAGTGAATGAATTTTTTAGATCACGTGATTATATAATAATTAAAACATTTTCTGAAGATTATGATTTAGCGAGGAATATTGAAGGAGTAAATAAAACCAATTTAGGTTTTCATGATTATCTGCATATTGCGATTTCTAAAAGATTGAATGCAGTTTTGATAACCAGAGATAAAGAATTGATTAAAACAGCCAAAAAATATGTAGAAGTAAAAAAGCCAGAGGATTTAATCTCCTAATTTATTTATTTTTTCTACATCTTTGAAGTTTTTGATTTCTTTTGATAATTTTTTTCTTATATTTCTTATTTCTTTTATTGAATCTCCTTTGTTAGGAATTATTCCTACCATATCTTTTAAGACCAGATTTCTTACAGCATCCCTGACAGCATCAGACCTGCTTGAATACATTCCTGTTTCCACAAGATAATCTATTCTTTTGATTAAGCCTTTGGTCAATCTTATCTGCATTGTATCCATTACCATTGTAATTTAATTGTAATGTTTTATTATTTATAAAGTTTTCTTATTTATTTAAGAAAGTTTTTCATAAAAAGAAAATTGTTTTTTATAAATCAAAGAACAATAAAAACAAACATTCCTTTTTCCCTGTTCTGAGTTTCTTTATGTAAATCACTCATTATCAGTTCAGGTGATCTTATACAGCCATGGCTTTTTTCATTCTTTTTCCTAAACCATTTTAAATTATCCTGAAATCTTTCCCACGGAGTGTGGATAAATATGTATGTTTTATATTTCTTAAATTCCTCATCATTAATAATATTGTAATAAATGCCCTCAGGATTTTTTATATTTATGCCATACAATCTTCCTGCATATTCCCCTAATGGATTATGTCTGTCTCCCGGAGGTATAAACTTGCCTTTTTCATCTTCTGAATAAACATCCTCGACCCATTGCTTGCCGAATAATTGTTCCTGTTCCCTGACCAGATTCCTGCTGGGGCGGTGTGTGGGCCAGTGTTTTACCTCTTTTAATATGAAAACACCCACAGGAGTTTTACTGTATTTAGAAATTAATTCTTTAACTTTTTCTTCTTTTAAATCATCTATGTTTTTAAAATAGATTTCAGGAGCAAAATTGCCGGGGATTATATTGTACTCTTTTTTTAAATGGTCTTTTTCAAAGAAATAAAGGGTTCTTTTTGACAGGGAAACAACAACATATTTATCAAGACAAGATTCAATTCTTCTTTCAATCTCTTTTTTATTCATACTCTCTGTTCCTGCAAATAATTTCAGGTTTTCATTGAATATTGATTTTATCCTTGAGTACATGTCATGCTCATTTAATACCTTTTCCAGGCCTTCAAGTTTTTCATATTTCCATATATCTTCTTTATCTAAGAGAGATTTCTTTTCTTCCTTAATTTCCTTTTTTTTCCCTTTATATTTTTGATAAAAGCCTTCATCAACAATAGGAAGTTCCAAGGACTTTTGATTACAGTAAGAATATCCTATAGGGACAGCCATAGTTAAGAATATTGATAATATTTCCTTTAGTCTCATTATTTCTGTAATATAAAATACAAATAATATTTAAATCTTTTTTATAGGACTATAAATAAGAAAGCATACAATTTTATTTACAAATGTTTTTTGCCAGAAATATTAGATTTATTTTTTTGATTTTTCTTCTTTATATATTAGTAATGTATTATAAATTTTATATTCTTTTTCTCCTTTAGTCTTTTTTCTATCAACCATAATAAGTCTGAATCCAGATTTATCATATTCACTTAAAAAAGCATCATGTTGTTTACCTGTAATAAGTGAATGATATTTGTCTTCATTAACATAATTCTCAATAACATCTACAACATTAACCTTTCTTCCTAATTTTTTAGATAATTCATCACTTAAATCATCTAATTCCCTAATAGGTTTAATTTTAGCTTTTTCAAGTCCCATAACAAGTCCATCTCTTTTTACATAAGACCCATCATATTTTATCATTCCCATAGAAATTCAGATAATTATTTTATTTATAAAACTTTCTGTTATTTTACTACTTTATAAATACTACAAAATAGAAAAGTTTATATACTTTTATTGAATCATTAAATTTATGCCATATGGATCTTCAAAAGCAACCCTGGAAGAGATTGAAAAAGTAGTTTCAAAACTTTGTAAGTTGTACCCAAAAATTCCCGAAGCAGATCATAGACTAATTGCTGATATTACTTATGATAATTATTTTAGTAAAAAAGGAATATTTAATTGGTATAAAGAAACTGCTTCTAAATTAACTCCTGAGGTCTTAAAAGGAATCCGGGATGATCCTCATACTTTCTTTTATGCAGAATCCCATCTTTGTAAAGAGGTATATACGCCTTTGGCTGATAGAACTGATATTTAGTTTTGTCTAAAAATTAATTCTTTAACACTTATTTTAGATTTATTTTTTCATTAGAATTCTTTATCCGACGAAGTCGGACTTTTGGGCCCTATCCTTTTTACAAAAGGATAGTGGGTCGGCTGGGATTTGAACCCAGGACATTCACGGCTTCAGCGTGATGCTCTCCCAGTCTGAGCTACCGACCCATGAGAACATAAAAAAGAGATAGACTAATATTTATAATGTTTTCGGTGGTTTTTTATTATAACACATATTTTATCTTATTATGGAAGAATTAATCCCTGTAGTAAATGAAAAGGATGAGGTTGTTGGAGTTGAATCTTTTTCCAAAGTTCATAAGTTGGGATTGCTTCATAGGGAATCCTATGTTTATTTAATAAATTCTGATAATGAAGTTCTTCTCCAAAAAAGACAGAGTAGTGGTTTCTGGGATCATTCTGCTGCAGGTCATTTTTCAAAAGATGAGTCTTATATTGAAGGTGCAAAAAGAGAATTTGAAGAAGAATTAGGTGTAAAAATTAATATAAATGAACTTAAAGAAATTTCTTATGAGAGATTAAATTCAATAAAACCAAATAAAAAAAATAAAAGATTTGTAAGGATTTATATTATTAAAAAGGACATTTCTCTGGATGATTTTAATGTAGATGATAAAGAAGTAAAAGAAGTACGTTTTTTTAATAAGTCACAACTTCAGAAATTATTACAACAACCAAATCTTTTTACTAATAGTTCAAGAAGGATTATTGAAAAATATATATTTAAATATCTTTTATAATCCTTTTCAATAAAATTTATAAACCTTTTATTCAATAATTATTATCAGGAAATAAAGAGGTGAAGAATGTTTGATGTAATCTGTATGGGTTCTGCGACAATGGATGTTTTTGCAAAGACAGAAGCAGGAGCAGTTGATGTTCTGAAAAATAAAGGCAAATACGAGCTTGCTTATCCTTTGGGTGAAAAAATACTGATTAAAGACCTGGAATTCCAGATAGGGGGAGGAGGCGTAAATACTTCAATAGGATTCTCAAAATTAGGCTTGCATTCTGCTTTACTTGGAAAAATAGGAAAGGATGTAAACGGCCTTAAGATTTTCAAAAAACTAAAAGAGGAAAATGTTGCTTATATTGGGGATTTAGGAAAAAACTCAGGCTATTCAGTAGTGCTTGATGCAGTAGAAAGAGACCGAACGATATTAGTCTATAAAGGAGAAAACAGCAACATAGATTATAAAAATATCGACCTGAAAAAATTAAAAACAAAATATGTTTTATTTGGAAGCCTTATGGGAAAATCCCTTATAAGTGCAAAAAAGCTTGCAGTTTACTGCAAAAAAAACAATATAAGAGTAATGTTCAACCCGAGCAGTTATCTTGCAAAAAAAGGAACACGAAATCTAAAAAATATACTGAAAAACTGCGATATTCTTGTTTTAAACAAAGAAGAGGCAGAAATTCTTTTAAACAAGAACACAGATGACATAAAAAATCTAATTAAAAGTCTGAAAAAAACCATTCCTGGAATTGCAGTAATCACAGATGGGAGAAAAGGAGTTTATGTTTTAGACACAGAAAATAATTATTATCACGGCTTTACAACAAAAGTAAATATAAAGGAGACAACAGGCGCAGGGGATGCTTTTGTCTCAGGCTTTGGCACAGGAATTATTATGAAGAAAAGCATCAAAGATTGTATAAAAATGGGATTATGCAATTCAGAGTCAGTAATACAATATTATGGTGCACAGAACGGATTACTCACAAGAAAACAGATGATTATAAAAATAAAAAAAGACAGGAGAAAGATTGTTTTAAATAAGATATGATTTTCTTTTTAACAATATATTTTTATATAAATTATATTATTTAATATTATGAATTTAATTTCAATTTTTGAATCAATAAGAGATATTCCTTATAGAATTCCTTTGAAATTGGGAGAAGAGGATAATTGTTGTAGTGGTAAACACGAAAAATTATTTAATTTACTTAAAAAAGAAGGATATAAAGTTAGGTATAGAGTTTGTGTTTTTTTGTGGAGTGATCTGAATCTTCCTTCTGAATTAGAAAAAATCCCTCATGATGATGATTGTACACACACTTATCTTGAAATAAACATAGATGGAAATTGGAAGATTTTAGATGCTACTTGGGATATTGGATTAAAGAATCTTTTTCATATAAATAAATGGGATGGAAAATCAAATACAGAAATTGCTGTAAAACCAATTAAGATTTTTACTCCACAAAAAAGTCTTGAAATTGTAAATAATCAAACTGAGGAAGTTATTAATAAAGATTTAAAGATTAATGGGAAATTCTATAAATATTTTAATGAGTGGTTAGAAAAGAATAGAAAATAAACATTAGGAATTTCTTCAAAACACAACATATATAAATAAAAATATTTTCTGCTTTTTTATAATGAATGATAAGAATGAAACAGCCATGTGGACTGAAAAATACCGGCCCGGTAATTTTGATGAGGTTTTAGGTCAGGATAAGATAGTAAAAAGAGTAAGGGCTTTTGTGAAGCAGGGGAATATGCCCCATCTTTTGTTTGCAGGGCCTGCAGGTGTTGGAAAAACAAGCCTGGCTCTCGTAACAGCAAAGCAGTTATTCAAAGAATCATGGAATGAAAATTTCCTGGAGTTGAATGCTTCTGATGAAAGGGGGATAGATGTTGTGAGGGAAAAGGTAAAGGAATTTGCTAGGAGCCGTTCTTTAAGAAATATACCTTTTAAGATAATATACCTGGATGAGGCAGATGCTTTGACAAAAGAGGCACAGCAGGCTTTGAGAAGAACCATGGAGAATTACACGCAGACATGCAGGTTTATACTGGCATGCAACTATTCCTCAAAAATCATAGACCCCATACAGTCAAGATGTACATTATTTAAGTTCAAGCCACTTCCTGAAGAGGATGTTTTTAGAATTATTGAAAATATAGCCGAAAATGAAGGATTTTCAATTGACAATGAGTCAAAAAAAGCATTGTTCAATGTTTCAAGCGGCGACTGCCGTAGGGTTGAGAATATACTTCAGGGATGTGCTGCAATAAGCAAAAAAATAAATACCAGTCTTATTTATGAATTGGCTTCAGCAGCAAGGCCTGATGAGATAAAAGAGGTATTAAGCCTTTGCATAAACAATAGCTTTGAAAAAGCAAGGGATAAATTGCTGAAAACAATGCTGCATTATGGCTTGTCAGGAATAGATACAGTAAAGCAGTTTCAGTCTAATATATGGGGCTTAAGCATAGACAATAAAAAAAAGCTTGAAATGATAAAAGAAACTGGTGAAATAGAGTTCAGGATGGTAGAGGGCAGTGATGAGTTTATTCAATTAGAAGCATTATTAGCTAAGTTTGTATTAATTAATTCTAAATAAAAATAAATAAAAAAGAAAAACCGGGATTAATCTCCCAGTTCTGGATTATGCTTTACTAAAAAGTCTGTCTCTTCTGTGGTTTCATAGTCATAGCTTAACTCTATATTCACTATCTTTATCCTGTTTGAGGGATTCCTCACTTCCTGTGTACATGATATCATCCTTTCCCCGTTTGTCAATATGATTTCTCCGGAATTCCCATCTGACAGGCCAGAGCATTTCAGGGTTCCTTCCATTCCTGTGTCAACCTCAACATATACTTTATTTTTATTGGCCAATGCTTTATCACATAAGTCTCCTCCTGTTTCACCGTATATATTTCCGTTATTATCTATGTGCTTTACCCTGAAAGAGAACCTTACTGCAGAAGAGCCAGCTGTGAACTCTTCAACATCAGTTATCTGCACAGGTGCTCCTGAGTTTTCATAGCTTCTTTTTCCTGAAACAGTGCATACAGATGTATCCTGTGTATCAAGCAGGTTTTCTTTTATACACAGGTCTGTTGTTGCCTTTGTTAAATACCTGTAGCAGATATTTGCAACAGCAGGAAACTGATGGTTTCCTGACAGTGTTCCCTGATAATTCAGGTCTGAAAAGGTTACATAATATTCAGGAGGCTCAATAGGCTCTCCTGTGTCGGGGTTTATACCATATCCTTTTATGTCCTCATCAGGATTTTTTTCAAGGTCATCCAGAGTCAATCCGAATTCCTCGGCATCAAATCCCTGTATTGACACAAGGACATCCTCTTCAGGGATATCGTATTCACCTTTGTTGTTTATTTTTAATGTTATTGAAAAAGGGAAATCCCCGCCATCATATACTTCTTCAGGAGGCTCACCGTTCATGAATTCAATCTCAAGGCCTTTTGTTCCTCCGAGAAAAGTCTTTTCCTTTCCAAAACTTGGCTCATCTTCACTGCATCCTGCCAGAAAAACTGATACAGATACAAGAGCCATTATCAAAATTATGCTAAAAATTCTGTTTTTCATTTTATCACCTTTTTGATTTTTTTATCAAAAAGATGCCAGAAATTATTTTTTTATAACTTAAACATACTTTGTTTAAGTTCGAAAATCTTTGATTTTCGTAATTTCAGAGCACCTTTAAATTTTATTTATTATTACACTCTTTTTATAGTGACATACCTGTTGATATAGTCACCATAGCCATACAATAAGTGAATATACAATGGAGTCTTATAGGCGGATGTTGCCTCTTTGTATTCAACATCATATGTACAGGTAAATACTCCATAGCCGTTGTTAAGCCTCAGCCTGTGAGTGTTGCAGTCAAGCCTCTGGTCTCCTATGCTTACAAAGGCAATATCTACAATATCCTTATCAGCCGGGTTTACCCTTTCTCCATAATAAGGATTGCATGCATCAAGGCTGAATAATGAATAAACCTGCCCGTTTCCTAAATCCTGGACATGTATTGTAAAGAATATTTTTTGTCTTGTTGATTCCTGCTCAATTCTTGTAACAGCCACAGGTGCACCCTGGCTTGATAATGAAACCGTCTGTGGTATGCATACTTTTTCCTGCCCTGAATAAGGATTTGGGTCAATACAAACCATTGGAGATGCATAGGTTGAATATACATAGCAGTTCTTAATCATGAATGTCTGCTCCATTTTATCCAGCCCGTGGGCAGGCCAGTCTTTTATAGTAACCTCGAAGTTTTCATACATTGATTCCCCGCCAGGATAATCATATATATCTCCCTGCAGAAAATAAGGTTTCCCGTATTTGCTGAAGTCATGGACAGCCTGTGCAAGTATTATAGATAATTCCCCTCTTCCAAGAACATCAAGGTCAAGTTCTCCCCAGTTCATGCCTGCTGCAAACTCCTCGATTCCGTTATTAGTAAGGGTAATGTCAAAATCAAACAATGTTTCATCCCATTTTCCTGTTAATTCTCCTATATTGCTGACAACATCTTTAAGGTTTAGTTTCCATTGGCCGTTTCCAGTATCATACCATCCGTCAAATATGTCCCCGCATCCCCCGCTCAGGAAAAAACTATCAAGCTGATGGAAATTGAAGTTGCAGTCTCCCAGTCCGTAGCTTTTTTCAAGTTCAACACCCTCAACACTTATTATAGAAGGGTCATATCCTGCAATATACACAGTGCCTTTTGTCATGGAAGCCCCTCTGTTATGCAAATTAACAGCAACATCAAATGTATTTTCTTCATCAGTCCCGCCGTAATAATAATACAGCCTTGACGGCAGCGAGCCTGTTTCTATTTCCATATATACGCCGTCTGTGCCTTGATAGTATTCTGCATATTTTGGGTTCTTTGCATCTTCAGGACTGCATCCTGCTGTAAATATTATTAAAAGCAGAATTCCGAGAGTTACCATTATTTTAAGATATTTCATTTTCACCTGTTTTTTTATCTTATTATTCTTTTGTTATAATTGATATTTAAATTTATTGGTATATGCACTTTTAGCTTCTAATTATTTTTATCTGGCTTGAAACAGTATCAATATAAGTATAATCCAATGCAATAATAAGCAGCGAATTGTAATTGCTCACTCCTTTAAACATATCTTTTTCATTCATACTGCACCTTATTTTTCCCTCATTGTCCTTTAATTTGACAATCTGCGGCTCACATTCAAGACTAAAGTTTCCCAGTTTTGCCCTTACTAATACATAATCAAAATAATCTTCAGGAGGATTGCTTATCATAGAGCATATTTCAGTTACATCATATTCAATAACAGCCACATCTTTAACATTTTCAGCTCTTTCTCCCTCATTCATGCTAAGAGGATTTGGCGGTGGGGGAAGCAGTGATAAATCTGATATTTTATAGATTGATTTTGCAACATTGCCTGAGCCTATATTTTCTATAGTTATTATGAACTGTGGTTTTATTTTATATACTGTTTTTCCATCTGAGGAATCTGTTCCGTAGGGTATCATATTAACCTTAACTTCTTTTACAGCAACAGGCGCACCCTGGTCTTCAGCAGTAATATCATGGGTCCTGCATACCTGCATTCTTTCGTCCCCCGAGACTTCAGAATAGTCAATGCATACAGTGTCTGCGAAATAAGTCCTGTAAGGATAGCATGCAGTAAGGGATATTTCAGTAGGTAGGCTTTCAAACTGCCCTATTTCTTTGCTTTTAATTGCCCCCATGTAATATGTCTGGCTTTCGCCCTCAGGAAAATCTGTTGATTTTCCTTTCAGCAGTATTTGTTTAATGGTTTCCTCCTCTTCTCCTGTTTCAATGAAATTTTTGTTCGTGTTCAGGAATAAAAGCCCGTAAAAGTTTTCATCATATAGATTAAAAGCCCCTTTGTTATGGACTTTTGCCTGAACTATGACTGATGTATTCTGGTACATCTCATAAGGGGGATAATTGGCTATAAAATCAAAAACCAGCCCATCAGAGCCTTTAAAATAATTTATATTCTTGGGATTTACAGGCCCGCATCCTGTAATTGATGTTAATATTATTATAATAACTATTATTCCTAATGAAAAAAATCTATTTGCTGTCTTTTCATTTTTCATTTTTTCTTTTGTTATTCTGAGCCAAACGGCTCTTTTATGTTTATAGTTTCACTTTCCTGAAGATTATATTTATATTTTACCCTTACTACAAAGGTTTTTTCAGCTTTCTGCCCCTGGTCCAGCAGTTTTTCCATTGATGCTTCTTTCTGCTCTTCAGTATATCCTTTCAGTTTCAGGAAGCAAGTCATTGATGAAAATGAATAACCTTCCTTTCCGAAATAAGGGTTTTCAAATTTATAAAATCTATAGTTTTCATCCATCCTGTTTAAATCCATGTCTTGGTTTCCCCAGTCTTCCATATATTCATTATTTGGCCCTGCCCTGTCGCAGTCAACAAGCTCAAGCTCTGAAGGCACCTGAACAATAAAATAATCAACCTGTTTTATCTCGCTGCCTGCTGATTTCCAATTGTTCTCCAGGGTAACTCCGAAGGGTACAGGTAGGTAGTCCTCTTCAGGATCTATATATATCGGCTGATTGATATTTTTTGCTGTTAACCCTAAGATTACAGGACCCGGTGTTGAGACAGATACTGATTTTTCAGGTATATCCAGCTGCTGGTTTATGTCTTTATAATAAAGACTTTGGTAAGTTTCCCTTGAGACAAAATAATATTTTATATATGCCCATGTCTCAAAATTAAAGAAGGCATTGAATTCAACATTATAATATCCTTTTTCAAGGCTGTTTTCTTCAAATTCGCATTTTACTGAATGAGTGTCTTCATAAACAACAGTATAGCTTTCAGGAGAGGTTTTTCCTGATATCTTTTCTTTTTTTCCTGCCTTGTTTGCTTCACATGTTGTGATTACAGTTATATTGTCAACAAAAGTCTTTCCGTGAATATCAGCCCATAATGTTGCTTTGCTGTCTGTAGTGTAAAAATCCTCTATTGCCCTAATCTCTTCTATCTCTAAACCTATTGGCTCATCTTCTGTATCCTCAACCTTTCCGGTATAATAATCTCCTTCTGTCATCGCCCATGACCTTTTCCATGCATCTATTACTCTCTGAAATAAACCTGTATCTTTTACTATTTCTTCACTTTCTGCTGTTGTTCTTCCGAAAAAATTATCCAAATCCTCTTTATATTCTCCCGTAAGGACCCAGGCTATTACATTAAATCCCCTTGCAAAAGGAACTATTATTATGAACAATATAATTAATACAATAAGAACATTTTTTGGTGAAAAAGATTTTCTTTTTTTCCCATATCCTAAATATCCTTTTTTCATAATATTTTCCTGTTTTCTTTTCTTTATGTTTTCCCATTGCTTAACAATATATAATCTTGAGGCCATAGCACCAGGGAATATAAGATCCAAAATGTCCCCTACACCAGGAATAAGTCCGACTATTAAATCAAAAATTAGTATTCCAAGAACAGCCAACCAGTGGAAAAGCCCTATGTAAGGAAGGACGCAGAATAGCGATATTATAAAATTAATTCCGAATGATATAATATCTCCCCACACAGGAATAAGGCCTATGGCAGGGTCACCTACGACATCAAGCCACGACCACAAATTAATATAGAATTTTAAAGGTCCGGGCATATCCTCAGCAGATTTAAGCTGATTCTGTATTTTTTTCCTGAAACTATTCTCCCTCATCTCTTCCTTTTCCCTTAATGCTGCTTCTCTCTTTTCCAGGAACTGCTGTTCTCTGGATTCATTTGCCCTTTGTTTTTCCATGTGATCTTCTACTCTGTTTTTAATTCTGTTATTTAATTGCGAGTTCCTGAATTCCTCGCTTCTTAAATGCTTCATTGCTTCTTCATGGCTCTTAATGCCCTGTTCAAGAAAATGTTTCCCCATGGCATTTTTTGATTTAGCGCCAATACCCTCAATATCCATCCTATTAAGAATATTCTTAATATTTTTCCATTCTTCAGGATTTACACCAGCCATCATTATCCTCTTTTTCAGATTAAGGTTCTTATTATCTGTAATTACTATTCTATTTCAACCTTCAGCTCTGCAATATCCATGTCGCTTTTTGGGTTTATCTCTATTGAATTAGTGTCTTCCCTTACATAATCATCAATTTTTCTGCTGTAGCTTAGCTCATAAGTGTCTATAAAGAAAGTGTATCCGTTGACTATGACCTCAGCCCTTTTTCTTTCATCTTTATTTGTAAATGTTATTGTAAGAGTCACATCATACTTATCCAGTATTTCATCCTTGTAAGAAGGTTCTTCATAATAGCATTCAGGCCTGTCACCGTCCTCATTTTTATATCCTGAAGGGCAGTCTTTGCATTGGTCGCCTTCAACTGATGCAGTGCAGGTGTAGCTTAATCCAGTTACAGGAACCTCATTGCACCAGTAATTATCTGGGTTGTCCTCATAGCAGCAGTCCTTGTCATAATATTTTCCATTATAAATATAACAGTTGCATTCATCATCATTGTCATCCCCGCACATTCCTTCACAGTTGTCAGGTGCTTCCCCGTACCTGTCTTCATAGCCAGAAGGGCATCTTCCACACTGGCTTTCATAAACATAGCCAACACACCTGTCATTCATGTTTGATGTTGGCAGGTCGCACCAGTAGTTGTTCCCATCATCAAAACAGCAGTTAATGTCCCTGTCAGAACTGCATCCCGAAGGGCATTTATCATCTTTCTCACCGCATATTATATCTTCCTCTTCCCCGGATTCAAAATATTCTGAGCCAAGCTCAAAATAATAAACAGGATTAACATTTTCCATGAAGTCAATGGTTATTTCTATATTATCTATAATATAAGAACCTTCTTCTGCCCTGAATTCAATTAAATTATCTTTGCTGTATAAATAGTCAGGATTTATATTCAATTGGTTTCTCATCCCGCAGTCAGCCATTCCTTCAAAGATGTCATGGCCGTTAAGTTCTATTTTAAGCTTTCCTGTTTCATCAATATCGCATCCCGGATAAAACTTAAGAGTTACCTCTTCAACATCTTCCTTGTCAATATCCCCTGTGTAAAATGACTGCTGGGATACACTGTTAGTTATGTCTTTTATGTCACCAATAACCCTTATGTTTTCTATGAGATAATAATTTGTTCTCCAGAAAGCCCAGCCTACTTTAGAAACCTCAAATTTTATTATATTATAGTTTCTTAACTGGTCTTCAGGGAGATTTATGGGCTCAATATTGCCTTCTTGGAATTTTCTTTCAGATATTTTATAGCCGTTGAGATATATATTAAGTACGCCTTTTGCCTCTTTTACATTAAAAGTTAAAAGAAGGGATTCGCTTAATTCCTTATCAAGGCTAAAAGTCAGGTTTTTCCTGACTTTCTCAAAAAGGGAATTTTTAAGATAAAGGGAATCAATGTTTTTTATGCTCTTTGCTTCTGTAACTGCTTCTATCCTGAACGAGTTCAGGTCATAAGTCCTTTTATCATATTCCTCATAAATAAGTCTCCCTATGTTTTCATTTAATAATTCAACATAGGATTCTTCTGTATTCCCTTTGCTCTCAGGGTTTTGATAATTTCCGCCGTTTACATTTTCATTCAGCAGGCTTTCCCTTTCTTCAGAAGGAAGAAGCATTATATAAACTATAAGAGTAATTGCAATAATAAGAATAAGCAATGTGGCGCCTGTTGCAGACTGTGATTTTTTGCTCATTATTTTCCTGATTTCCATATTACCTCTATTTATTAAAAAACTTTATATATAAATGTTTTTCTTTTTTAGTATATGAAATTACTGTACAAAAATCTTGGGAAAGGGGAAATAAAACTCAAAGTAACAAACCTGGCTGACTTATGGTATCTCAGCCATATAATTGAGAAAGATGATTTGGTTAAAGGAAAGACTGAAAGAAAAATAAAATTGGGCGATGACAGTGAAAGAAACAAGAGGATAGTGAGAAAGCCCGTAACATTGACTGTGAAAGCAGAGAAGATTGAGTTTTCTGCACAGCAGGACATATTAAGGGTGAATGGCAAAATAACAGAAGGCACAGATGACATCCCGGCCGGCTCTTATCATACAATAGACATATCTGAGAATTCAATAATAAAGATAATCAAGAAAAAATGGTTCAGTTTTCAGCTTAAGAAGATAGAGGATGCAATGGCAGGGTCGAGGGAAAAGATAATAATTGTTGTGATGGACAGGGAAGAGGCATATTTTGCTCTGCTGGAAGACAGGAATTACAGTGTTTTGTCCCATCTTAAAGGCGATGTAAGGAAAAAAAGAGAGGACCATGAAGCAAAAGGAGGATTTTATAATACGGTTGCAAAACAGCTGAAAGAATATTTGGCCAAATATAAAATAAAGCAAGCAATTGTTGCAAGCCCGGGATTCTGGAAGGAATATATTATTAATGCAATGGATGAGGAAACAAGGAAAAAGATTACGCTTGCAGGATGCTCTTCTGTAGACATGAATGCAATAAATGAGGTTCTTAAAAGGCCTGAGCTGAAAAATGTTCTGAAAAAAGACAGGATAAGAAATGAGCTTGAGCTTGTTGATAATCTTATGATGAATATAGCAAAGGAAAATGCAGCATACGGCTTAAAAGAGGTTAAACAGAACATTATCAATGGAAACCTTGATGTTTTATTGGTTACAGACAATTATATTATGAAAACAAGAAAAGATGGTTTTTACGAGGAGGTTGATGATGCGCTGTCAAAAGCAGACAAGATACAATCCAGAATATATATAATTGAAACAGATGAGGCTTCTCAGAAATTAGATGGCCTGGGCGGCATAGCAGGCATACAAAGATGGAAAACAAGCAATTAGTTTCTTTGATTACAGAAAAAGTAAGGGAGAAAAAGGAATTAAGGAATCTGGATGAGGATATAATCAGGGAGAGAGTTTTAAAATATATGGATGAAAACACTAAGGCTTTTGAAAAGATTCTTGGTTATGAAAAAAAAGAAAAGGCCTTTTCTTCAAAAGAATTCAAAAAAGCCATAAAAGAGCTCAGGAGATATTTCAGGGAAATCTATGGTGTTTTTATTGAAAAAAACTATTTGAAGATAGATAAATTTATGAAAAAACTATCAGAGGATAATAGCGCTGAAAATCATGAGATTCTACTAAAAATGCATAAGTCCACGAGAGAAAGGCTGCCTTATTATAATGATATATATTCAAAAGTCTTTAGTATAATTAATATAAAAAACAAAAAAAGGATTGTTGACCTTGGTTCTGGGCTCAATCCTTTAAGTTATATTTATATGAAAAAATATTTTGAGCCTGAAGAATATAATGCAGTTGAATTAAACGCAGGGGACTGCGGCATAATAAGGAAATATTTTGAAATAATGGGGATAAAAGGAAAAGCATTTAATATTGACCTCAGCAAAGAGGAAAACCTGAAAAAAATCCCAAAGGGCGATATTGTTTTTATTTTCAAGCTCCTTGATTCCCTTGAAACCCAGAATTATAACATAAGCTATAACCTTTTTGATTTTCTTATAACTAATAATTATCCATGCTTGGTTGTTTCATTCCCAACAAAAACCCTCGGCGGGAAAAATAGAATAGATATATGTAAAAGAAAATGGTTTGAGAAAATTATAGACACCTATTCTATTAAATCCACATCTTTCCAAGTTCCGAATGAAAAATTCTATATTTTAACAAAATAATTTTATTTTTACCATTTATATATGATACTTTGGTGTAACTATCCTTTAAATGTAAAAACCGTAACATATTTAAACTATAAAATTTTACCTTTTTAATAATTTTAAAAAAGGGGTGATTGCCTGACAATCGGGGGTTAAAAATGATTGTAGAGAAAGATTTTTTAAGTAAGGTAAGGAGATATTTTAATCTGAACCTGTATGAGGTTAAAATCTGGACTGCGTTGCTGTCAAGGGGAGTTTCCACAGCAGGCGAGTTGTCTGAGATCGCAGATGTGCCCAGGTCAAGGAGTTATGATATTCTTGAAAGTTTAGAGAAAAAAGGATTTATTGTAATGAAGATGGGCAAGCCAATCAAGTATATGGCTATCCCGCCAAAAGAAGTTATTGAGAGAGTAAAGAAGAATGTCCATAAGCAGGCAGAAACTGATGTTAAGAAATTAGAGGAATTAAAAGGAAGTGATTTGCTTGATGAACTTAGCGGGTTGCATACTGATGGTATTGAAACAGTTGACCCAACAGATTTATCCGGCTCATTAAAAGGGAGAAACAACCTGTATAACCATCTTGACATGACTATAAGAGGGGCAGAGAAAACAGTGACTATCGTCACTACAAAAGACGGCCTGAAAAGGAAGATAACTATATTAAAGCCTGTTTTTGAGCAGCTTAAGAAGAGAAATGTTGCTGTAAGGATAGCTGCTCCGCTGGATAAGGATGTCAAGGAAGAAGTCAAGGAGCTGCAGAAATATGCTGAAATAAGAAACATAGACAAGACCAAGGCAAGATTTGTTGTGGTTGACAGCAAAGAATTAATATTTATGGTCATGGATGACAAAGATGTTCATCCAAGCTATGACGTGGGAATATGGGTGAATACACCTTTCTTCGCTTCAGCTTTAGAGGATTTGTTTGAGCTGGCATGGGTTGACATGGAGACAGCAAAAAAGGTCCTGAAATTATAAGGACTTTTTTATTTTATTTTTTTATAAATTTATTATATTTTTACCAATAGATTTAAAAATGTCTGTATTTCTCTATCTAATATTATGTTGATAATATAATAACAAAGGTGATAAAAATGTCTGATGAAGAACAAAAAATAGAACCTAATAAAGAAAGTTCAAAAGAAGAGAAAATAGGCTTTCATAAAGGCTCTTTAAGCACTCTTGCAAAAGAAAGGCAGGAGCTTGCCAGAATACTGCAGATTGTTGAAAGGCTTATGCAGATTCATATAGGGGAGCTGAAGGATATGGGCGTTGACCTTGAGAAGATAGCAGAGAAATCAAAAGAAGAATCAGGGAAAAAAGAAAAGAAGAAGCCTATAGAGGACATTCTTTGATTGTGATTGATAAGTTATGTTGTTAAAATGGCTGTAAAATTCATAATATTTGATTTTGATGATACTCTTGAAAATTTTAGGCCTTTTTATGATGAGATTACTGTTTCTTTAATTAAAAAAATAGCTGATAAATATGAATTAGATGCAGGAAAAGTTCTAAAAATTTTTGATAAATTAAAGAATAAGATAGACATCCCAAGAAGAAGGCCTACAGTAGCCCATAACAGAAAAGTTTGGTTTTTTTATTTGCTGAAAAAATTAAAGGTAATATCAGATAGTGAGCAATTGGAAAAAGAAGCAGAATCCTTAAAAAATGAATACTGGAAAATTATGAATAATAAAGTTGAATTATTTCCAAAAACAAAGGAAGTTCTTGATAAACTTAAGAAAAAATACTCAATAGTAATATTAAGCAGCAGCGACGGTGAGCTGAAAATAAAGCTTGACAGGATTGAGAAACTGGGAATAACTGGTTATTTTGATGGCATATACACAACCGACAATCCTGATATAAGCAAGCCCCATTTCATTATTTATAAGAATATACTTGAGAAACACGGCTTTAAGCCTGATGAAACCCTTGTTGTCGGTGACCATCCGAGATGGGACTTAAAAGTGCCTAAAAGACTGGGCATGACAACAGTGTGGACGCAAGAGGCTTTTAAAGTAGATAAAACTCTGAGATATGTGGATTATACTATAAATAAGATTGAAGAGCTGCCTGGGTTGATAGAGAGGATAAATAATAATTAAACATTAACTGTTGCTAATCTTCTTGATTTAGAAACATAATTCATAAGCTTTTTCTCTTTTTTATTGTATCTTCCTGTGCCTATAATGTCTTTATTATATTTAACAATTAAATAACAATCTAAATCTAATTTTTTATTATTGTCCAGGTCAATTTCCACATCAAGCCCTTTCATCCATTCTGCAAATTGTTTTTTGTTTTTTAATTCAATAATATTTTTTTTAGCATCTTTTCCTATAATCTGCGAGCCTTCCCAGCTTGGCCTGAATTCTTTTTTTTCTTTGAACAGTTCTCCCATATACAATCCAATCCTGTCTATTCTTAATGTTTCCAGATTAATTTCCCTTATATTATCAGTTATAATATAAATCCTGTTTTTATTGTTTATTAGAAAAACATAATCGAGTTTTTTATTGAAATCATATTGTTTTTTCAGGATTTTATGTAATTCTTTTATCTCTCTCGTATTCATTATAGCCAGGCTTTTCATATTTTTTAGTAATTATAATTAGTTTTAATATTTATTGGTATAATCTGCTCTTTTGAAATCCTGTTCTACTTCACTGACTTTAACCTTATACTTCGTATATGAACAAAGTCAGTTCCGTCTGGCCATGCCATGATTGTAAAAAACAATCAATGACATTCACGGCACAGACGCCCAGTATTTCATCAGAGCCATATAATCAAAAAAAATATAAACTTTGGTGAATTCTCTTTTTTAATGGATAAGAAACCAAGAGTAGGTATCGGGGTAATTATTAAAAAAGGCAACAAGGTTTTAATGGGAAAAAGAAAGAGCCTTCTTGGTACTGGTACATGGTCTTTTCCAGGAGGCCGTTTAGAGTTTAATGAAGATATTGAAACCTGCGCTAAAAGAGAGGTGTCTGAAGAGACAGGAATCAACATAAAAAACCTTGAGTTCGGTCCTGTTACAAATGACATATTCAAAGAAATAGGCGAACATTATATAACTGTGTATATTGTTTCAGATTATGATTCAGGGGAAGTTGAATTAAAAGAGCCTGAAAAATGCGAGAGATGGCAGTGGTTTGAGTGGGATAAAATGCCTAAGCCTCTTTTCCTTCCAATAATAAATTTACTTAAATTAAATTATAATCCTTTTAAACAATCTAAATAAAAAAATGAAAAAAATAATAATATTTGTTTTATCTGTATTATTGTTCCTTAATTTTATATGTTTCAGTTCTGCTGAAAAGGCAACAGCTAATGCTTATATTACATTAGAAATAATAAATGATATTCCTGAAATACAGAATGCTGTTTTTGATTCATCTATTTATTATGAAGATTCTGCATTAAGAGTTAAAACAGTAGTGAAAGATGAATTCCCTGAACAATTAGAGTTTCATTATAAATGGTTTGTCAATAATGATTTAGTAAGCAAAGAAGATTCTCTTGAATATGAGTTTGAGCCAGGAGATGAAATTATATGCATAATTACTGCAGAAGATCCTGCTCACCAATACAGTAATTCTGTGACTGTTCATACAAAAATAAACAAATCCCCTGCTTCTTCAGTTGTTATTAAAAAAACAATGCTTTTAGTGGGGATAAAAGATATAAGAACAGAAGAAGTAAGGGAATTACAGGAAAAAGGATTAATGTCTGTGACTGGTTTTGTTGTTAGTGAAGCTGATTATTCTGTAGGGGGGTTTTCAACCATCATATTATTAGTAATCCTTCTTTTATTGGTTACCTTGAATATAACTTTAAGGATAAGAATTAATAAATATGCTTCTGAATAAATTTAATATATTTTGTCATGATGATTATAATCCAGAATTAATATTCTTTTATTATTTTCATCAATCTGATATATCAAAATAAAAGATTTATCAATATGGACTCTCCTTGCACCATACATATCTCCGCGTAATGGTTTAAAATGATATGGGTTTTCTCTAATTTGTTTTATTTTTTTATTTATTATTTGTAATTGTCTCTTATCTTTTTTAAATAATTTCTTAAATTTTCTGTCAGCTTTTTCAGAAATCTTCAGAGAGTATTTCATTCTTTTAAACCATATCTTTCAGCAAAGTTTTCAACTCTAATAAATTTACCATTTCTTATCTTTTCTAATTTCTTCAAATATTCTTTTTTTGCTTCAGGCTCTTCTTCAACTACAGATTTCATAAAAAAATCTACTTGTTTGCTCATACTTATTCCGTTTTCTTTGCAAAAACTGGAGAACCTATTATATGTATCTTCATCTATATTAAATGATTTTATGCTCATT
>JAFGRO010000082.1 GCA_016935095.1 Candidatus Woesearchaeota archaeon | reverse complement strand
CGACTCAAAATGGAGGATAATAAATGAATTATCAAGATATAATTTGTCCCCTGTTGAGCTTGCAAAAAAATTAAGGACTTCTATAGCAAATATAAGCACACAGCTGAGATTACTGGAAGCGCTGAATATAGTAAAAAAAAACAAAAGCAATAATACCGGCAAAGGAAAGCCAAGGACAATCTATTCTTTAACAAAACAATTTTCTTATATAACCCTGATTAAAAAGAATTTTTGCGGAAAAAAATTCATGAGGCTCAATGAATTGGATAATATGATTTTTTCAGTTTATTTTATTAATGATTCAAAGGTTCAGTACTACTTGTTAAAGTTTTATTTTTTATATGAAAAAGAAATAAGGTCATGCACAGCGTTTGGTTTCATAGGGTACCTTGAAAAGGATATTGAAATTCTTGCAATCCATCCTGATAAACAGGAAATTATCCAGAGATTTGAAAATATACAATTTACCAATAATGAGATAACAAGAAAAATTATTGTAAATGTTTATACTGGTGAAGAGCTTGAAAAGGGAGTAAATGAAAAAGACCAGAATTTTGTTTCATTAGTTGATAAATGTTACATAATATATGATCCTGTTAATTTGATTTATAACCTGAAAACAAAGAAAATAGAAAAAAATAATAATGAGTGATTAATTAATTAATTAATTATATTGCAACAGGAGTAAAACCAGAAAAAAGAGTGGAAAAATGGTAATATCTGAACTTCATAAAACCCTGCAAAAAAGGCAGAATGAGCTTATTTCTCTTTTGGAAAATGATTCTGATACAATTGCCCTTGAAAAAAAGCACCAGGTATATGGCGCAATAAATGAACTGCAGATTGTTCTTGAAACACTGGATTATTACAGAAATAAGGAAATTATTTCTAATGAAAAAGAAAATGATTTTAATCTGTTTAGAAATTCTAGGAATAGAAAGGTTCTGACAAATATGAAAGATAATCCAAATAATCCGGCTTCTGCATCAAAAAATATTGCAAATTCAGGATTTTTTGTTTTTTTAAAGGAAAAGATTTTCAGAAATTTCAGAAAGCCGAAAAAAAACCAGACAATCCAGGAATCATTGGCTTCATCTGCACCAATTAATATTCCTGCTAAACCTACAGTTAATTACAATAATGCTGAAGTTTCTGATGACCTTTCCAATAATGCTGAATGAACAGCAACTCAGCAAATCAAAAAATTTATAATCCTTTTGATTCTCTGAAATTTATCAGGAACTTAAAAAGGGGGTATTAATGGATTATTACAACAAGAAATTGAGTGAAGTTTACAAGGCTCTTGATTCCAGTGAGAAAGGGCTTACTTCTTCTGAAGCACAAAAAAGACTTGAGCAGTACGGGTTTAATATATTAAAGGAAAAAGATAAAATATCTCCTATTAAAATATTTTTCAGCCAGTTTATTGACCCTGTTATATGGGTGCTTCTTGGAGCGCTTGTTGTTTCCGGATTAGTAGGCGAGACAAAGGATGTATATTTAATAGGGATCATCCTGATAATTAATGCAATCCTGGGCTTTATTCAGGAATACAGAGCAGAAAAGGCAATTGAAGCCCTGAAAAAAATGGCTTCATTAAAAGCAGTTGTTCTGAGAGATGGAAAAGAAACTGAAATAGATGCTTCAAACCTGGTTCCGGGAGATATCATTGTTCTGAGAGAAGGTGAAAAAATCCCTGCTGATGCAAGGCTGCTGCAGGTAACTTCACTGCAGACCCAGGAAGCTGCATTAACAGGAGAATCTCTCCCAATAAAAAAAGAGATGACAGATTATGAGACTGAGTTAAGCATTGGTGACAGAAAAAACATGGTCTTTTCGGGTACAGTAATTACAGCCGGAAAAGGGCGGGCAATTATTGTCAAGACAGGCATGCAGACAGAGATAGGGAAAATAGCAGAGATGATACAGCAGGCTGAAAAAGAGATGACTCCTTTGCAGAAAAAATTAGAGGAACTAAGCAAAATGCTCGGTATACTTACATTGGTTATATGTGCTGTTGTTTTTATTGTCGGAGTTTTAAGAAACCAGGCAGTGATTGAGCTTGTCAGGAGATTAAATATTCCGGGCTTGGTTCAAAACAAAGAAGTGCTTGAAATGTTCATCACTGCAGTAAGTTTAGCAGTAGCAGCAATTCCAGAAGGCCTGCCTGTTGTCGTTACAATTTCACTTGCTTTAGGTGTGCAGAGAATGGTTAAAAGGCATGCCCTTATAAGAAAATTGCCGAGTGTTGAGACCCTGGGATGCACAACTGTCATCTGCTCAGATAAGACAGGAACGCTGACTCATAATGAGATGACTATAAAAAAGATTTTTGTTGATAATGAAATTATTACAGTTGAAGGCTCAGGTTATGAGCCTGTCGGAAGCTTTTCTAATCATACTAAAGACCTTGAATTGTTATTAAGGATAGGAGCACTGAATAATGATGCTAAACTTGAAAAAAATGATGAAGAGCACAGGATTATAGGAGATCCTACTGAGGGTGCATTGATTGTAAGTGCTGCAAAAGCCGGGTTAAACAGCCAGATTCTCCAGAACAAACATAAACGAACAGATGAGATACCTTTTGACAGCAAAAGGAAAATGATGACAACAATTCATCATGTTCACGGTAAAAAAATAGCCTATGTTAAAGGTGCGCCGGACCTCATCCTTGAAAAATGCTCTAAAATATTAAACCAAGGCAAAATTGAAAAACTCACAAGTGCAAAAAAGAAAAAAATTATTGAAATAAATGAGGACTTTGCATCAGATGCTTTGCGTGTTCTGGGATTTGCTTATAAAGAACTTAAAAATGAGAAAAAACAGGACTGGGAAAAAAACCTGGTATTTGTTGGCCTGCAGGGAATGATTGACCCTCCCAGAAAAGAAGTCAAAGATTCAATTGCTAAATGTAAGACTGCCGGAATAAAAGTAATTATGATTACAGGGGATTTTAAAGGCACAGCCATTGCAATTGCCCGTGAACTTGGTATTGAGGGCCGGGCAATTACAGGGGAAGAATTACACAAGATAGACCTGGACAGAGAAGTGGATAATATTGGTATTTATGCAAGAGTTAATCCTGAAGATAAAATGAAGATTGTAGAGGCCCTTAAGAGAAAGGGCCACATTGTGGCAATGACCGGAGACGGTGTAAATGATGCCCCTGCATTAAAAAGGTCAGATCTTGGCATTGCTATGGGAATTGCAGGCACAGATGTTGCGAAAGAAGCATCTGACATGATTCTTACAGATGATAATTTCACAAGCATTGTAAATGCAGTGGAAGAAGGTCGCGGCATTTATGATAATATCCTTAAGTTTGTTCAGTACCTCCTTTCAAGCAATGTAGGAGAGATTTTAGTTATTTTTATGGCAATTATATTTGGATGGCCTGTTCCGTTAATACCTGCCCAGATTTTATGGATGAACCTCCTTACAGACGGCTTGCCGGCTGTTGCTCTTGGCATTGACCCGGCTGAAAAAAATATTATGGAAAAAAAGCCGAGAGAAGCCAATAAAAGCATGTTTAACCCAGATTTTACTTTCGCCATTTTCTTTACAGGCATAATAATTGCCTCTGGAACATTATTCCTGTTTAACTTAAACAAAGGAACAGATCTATTAAAAGCCCAGACAATTGCATTTACAACACTTGTATGCTTCCAGTTTGTCAGGATTTATGTTGTAAGAAGCGACTACAACCTTGGCCTGTTTTCAAATAAGTGGCTTGTGGGAGCAGTGGGATTATCACTATTATTGCAGCTTACAGTGATTTATACGCCTATGAACAAATGGTTTGAGACAGTCCCTCTCAGCCTAATGGACTGGGTTTATATTGTTGTGGTGTGCAGCTCAATACTTGTTTTCAGCTTTGTTTTCAGGTTAATAAAAAAAACAGGGAAAAGAACAGGAATGGAAACTAAAATTCAAATTCAATGAAACTAGACTTGCTTTCAATACTTTAATTAAACGGAATAAACAACATGAACTTAATGAAAATCCCCATCAGTTTCAGGGATGCTTCATTTTTATCTCTTTTATTTTCAAATTTAATTACAATAATCCTAGCTATTGCCCATAAATGGGATGTTTTCACTGTAATGTGGATTTACTGGGGGCAGAGCATTATCATCGGTTTTTTTCATATTCTGACGTTTTTGTCTTTTAAAAAGTACAAGCTTAAAAAATCTCCCAGAATATATGAGCCTTCATTCATTTCAAAGCTTCCGTTTGCATTTTTCTTCATGCTGCATTACGGATTATTTCATGCGGGGTATGCTTTTTTTCTTATAATGCTGGATGCTTTTTTCTCTTATCTTGATACTAATTATATCCTCTTAGCGCTTTTAGTCTTTTTCATCAACCATTTCTTTTCCTATGTATATCATTTAATAAAGGAAAGAGACAAAGTGCATGATTCAGAAAAGATGATGATATTTCCATATGCAAGAATCATCCCTATGCATTTTACATTCATGTTCGGAATCTTTTTCGGAAAATCAATGATAATAATATTTCTTTTGTTAAAGACAATTGCAGATGTTGTTATGCATGGGATTGAGCATAGATAATTATTATAAGTATTTCTTTATTAATGATTAAGGCTTGGAAATACTATAAAACCTTAATTCTTTTTAAATTTAAATTATTAATTCAGGCTTGGTGAGATTGAATATTGCTCCTTAATCTTAAACAGGACGTTCCCCAAGCGCCCCTTGCGATTAAATAAGCAAAGGGAGCCATTGAGGGACGTCTTCAATTACAGCAAGGGCAACAAGTGCTTTCCCTCAATAACTAAAATAAAAAATAAAAGGAAGATTAATAGAACATACTAATGGCGCCTTATTCGAGCCAGTTCATAAATACCCACGTCAAGACCTATAATAATGAGTGTTGCAACAATTCCTATACCCAAAACTTCCAAACCACCAATAGCAGGAGTATGATGTATAGATGTATCTGCAATTGCAACCTGGAGCTCATGATAATGTTGCATAATATAATTCTTTGCTGCATCAGCAATCTCCGGGAATCTATGCATTAGCTCCTGTGCCTGAAAAGCAACCTGTTCAAGTCCTGCTTCTGGCTGAATTGCCATTTGTTCTAAACCAGGCAATAATCGTTCACGTATATAGCCTCCTGCTGGATTTTCAAGAAGATTATTATATGCTCGGGGTTCATACATGAGTGAGGTCATTGTTTTTATGGTGAATTAGTTCTTATATTTAAATATTTTTTATATTGATTCTTCATATTTTCATTAATTTTATTAAATAATTCCCTTTATCTCTTGACATGAACAACTTTCACTCAGAAATAATCTCAATCTTAAAGAAAAAATCACTGGATTATATTGAACTGAATAAACTTAAAAACAGGCTTTCTAAAAAATATAATCTTAAAAAAATCCCGACAAACATTGAGATTCTTTTAAATTGTGATAAAACTGATTTTAATTTACTGAAAAAAAAACTAATCACAAAGCCTGCAAGAACAGGTTCAGGCGTGGCAGTCATTGCAGTAATGACCTCTCCAAAAAAATGCCCTCATGTAAAAAAAGGCATCGGGCCGTGCATTATGTGCCCGGGCGGTCCTGACAGTGTTTTCGGCGATATTCCTCAGTCATATACAGGAAAAGAGCCTGCAACCATGCGCGCGCTAAGGAATAAATTTGATCCCTATCTGCAGATATTTAACAGGCTTGAGCAATATATTGTTCTCGGCCAGAGCCCTGAAAAAGCTGAACTGATAATCATGGGCGGCACTTTCCCAAGCTATGACAGGCGCTATAAAGAGAATTTCATTAAATTCTCATTCAAGGCAATGAATGATTTTTCCGAACTGTTATATAAACATAAAGAGTTTAACCTGATTAAATTCAAAGATTTTTTTGAACTGCCGGGAGATATCCGCAATAAGAAAAGAACAAAAAGAATTCATATTAAATTATTAAAATTAAAAAATAATAAAAAAACAACCCTTGCAGAAGAGCAGCTCAGGAATGAAACCTCAATGATAAGGTGCGTTGCCTTGTGCATAGAGACAAGGCCTGATTATGGTAAGTTAAGACAGGGAAATGAATTATTAGAATATGGGTGTACAAGGGTTGAGCTGGGCATGCAGACAACTGATGATAAAATACTTAGATATATTAACAGGGGCCATTCTGTTGAAGATTCAATTCAATCTACAAGAATCTTAAAAGACCTGGGCTTCAAGATTAATTATCATGTCATGCCGGGTCTGCCTCTTTCTAATACAAAAAAAGACCTGATGATGATGAAATCATTGTTTGAAAATCCTGATTTCAGGCCTGATATGCTCAAGATATACCCTGCAATGGTATTAAAAGGAACAAAATTATACGATGAATGGAAAAAAGGGAAATATAAGGCTTTAACAACAGAGGATGCTGTTGAGATTATAGCAGAGTTCAAAAAAAATATTCCTGTCTATTGCAGGATACAGCGCATCCAGAGAGATATTCCTACAAAGGTTACAGAAGCAGGTGTTGATAAGACAAATCTGAGGCAATATGTCCATAGGCTTATGAAAAATAAGGGCATGAAATGCAGATGCATACGGTGCAGAGAGCCTGAAAACAACAAAATTAATAAAAAAGACGTTGAAATACTTATTGAGGAATATGATGCCAGTTATGGAAAAGAATTCTTTATTTCAGCAGAAGATACAAAGCAGGATTTAATAATGGGATTCTGCAGGATGAGATTTCCTTCTCAATGTCTAAGAAAAGAAATAACAAAAAACACAGCTTTAATTAGGGAATTGCATGTATACGGCTCAGCTGTTTCTCTTGGTGAAAAAGGTGAAATACAGCACACAGGATTTGGCAGATTACTATTGGAAAAAGCAGAGCAAATTGCCTTTAAAAATAAAAAGAATAAGATTGTAATCATTTCAGGTATAGGCGTAAGAAATTATTATAAAAAATACGGTTATAAAAAGCAGGGAGCTTATATGGTAAAGATGCTGAACTAATTTTTTTTAAAAGTTTAAATTATTAATTTAGGCTTTGGGAGATTTGCTGGTTGCTCCTAAATATCAAACTTGATGTTCCCCAAGCGCCCCTT
>JAFGRO010000081.1 GCA_016935095.1 Candidatus Woesearchaeota archaeon | reverse complement strand
GCTCTTTTTTTGCATTGTTCTTTCACTTTTTCAACCTCAGAACAATGCACGCCCGTGTAAACACGGGCTAGTTGACTTTGCCCTGTTCCATATGAGATTTATAATCCAATGAGTGAAGATAACCCTAACACTCCTGAAAATGCAATTGCAATTGCAGAGACATATTTCGGATATAAGGCTTATATCCTTAGCAGGGCATTAAGAGATTTTGAAGCAAATTTAATGGAGGGAATCACTGATAGCAACAAAAGGCACTGGACTGAAACTGGCGCAATGCTGGCACATTCCGGGTTATTAGTATTAAATGAAAGTTTAGCTGTGTTTTTAAAATCATTGGGAAAGAATTATTTATCAGACACAGTTTATAGGGATTTAAATAATCTTTTAAACAGACAGATAGAGCGCGATGACGGCAAACTTATAAATAATAACACTTTATTAAGATTTAGAGAAAGAGAAAGTACATTATGGCATGATTTCTATAAAAGAAGAACAGCTCAAAGATTACTCAATTACTCATGGGTTGATAAAGGAGGCACTGAAAAAACTAGAAAAAGTGCAATTAAATCTGATAAAAAAAATAGTGGAGACACTTCTGATCAAAAGATTGTCGGCACAACATTTATAGATATTGATTTTGGAAAGCCAGATTTGAATTATGCTCATGTTCCTGTGCTTGTTACAAGCAATTTAGCGCAAAGTGGTTTATATAATTATAATATGTGGATTCTAGATTCACATATTGTAGATGAATTAAAACATTTTGGAAGAAGTAATTATGCTTTTGCAAATGGAGACGTAACTCAAATAACTTCTCCTGATGATTTACTCCATACTTTTAAAAGATGGAATTTTGGTACAAAAAGTGGGTTGATGGAGTATACTGTAACTAAAACTCCTGATGCACTGCCTATTAGATTATATTATGATGAAGTTTATGGTGATAAGTTATTCAGGGCTCTTGAAGGAATTGAATGGGATTTACCAACTGCTGAATCCTTTAAATCACCTTTATGCATGTCTGGACCTGAAACACGTGTAAGAGCAGATAGAGATAGAGATATTACTTCTACTGAAGATATTGCAAAGCTTGCTCAAGGAATGGCTGAAAATCATGCAAGATTAGTGCGCAGCCTGGCTGCTTATGATTTTGAAAGTTGCTTACTGCATGTAATCTGGGAAAGGGAAAAAGCAGAATATGATAAAAAAATAGAAGATGTTAAAAAAAAGGCAACAAGGCAAGAAGTTATTAGAGATACTGGTGACTGGGTTTTAAGGGGGCTTGAAGCAATAGGCCTTTTAGAAAATCCTCCTTATGCAAACTTTAATGTAGAAGATTACATGAGAGCAAATTATTCTGAATTTGAGCAGTATAATACATGGCTTGCTGAAAGAAAACAGGATTGGCTCAATGCAAACGGTTTCTCAGATGAAAGTCAAGCATTTGAAGCTTATCTTGAAAGAAATGGCCTGCTTGATCTTAGATATAAAGATGACGCGGAAACTAAAGCTGAATATGATAGAACACTTATTCATTTCAGGACAGAGGTTGTTGAAAAAGGAATTCTTGAAAGACTGTTCTATGAAAAAGGAGCAAGCGAAGAGATAATTGATGATGCAATTGAATCAATAGTCAGGGTTGCTTTAGATTGGTTCAAGGAATGGCAGTGGGAAGGAGAAACCATGACCCAAGAGGATGTACTTCAAAAACTTGTAAAAGATCCGGCTGTTCGTGAAGACATTGAAGCAAAGTTTTATGCAATGGTTGAACAAGGTAAAATTCCCGAAAGGTTTGAATATTTTGCAAAATTCTGCGAGGAATATGGTCCAGAAAAAGCATTTAATTTGTTTATGAGTAAAGTGCAAAATGTCCCTCAAAAATTTGGATCAGCTGTTAATCTTGATAAAGAAATAGCTACTTTTACAAGCAAGTTCAGAGAAGGCCTGCAATGGCATGGAAGCGTTAAAAAAGTGATTCTTTATGAAGACTCTTCTAATAGGAGGATTGAGCAAGTTGCAGGAGAAGACCATGCATTATATTATGAAAGTGCAGATTCTACTCCTATTAGTGGAACAATATGGCACTTAAGTGGAGATGAACAATTTAAAATTGATCTTTCAAGCCAATATGGACCACATGCCCGCGATTGGATTTTTATCCGTGATAATAACAACAGTGGAATAGAGTTCAATGATGGAAAAATCGAAATAGTCTTATCAAACACACTTAAAGGAAGAGATTATAAGTTAGTTCATGATTTTAAGGAGAAGTTAACAACTTCAAGCCTTGGTGATTTAATATATAATTTTAAACTAACAAGAGAAGAACTAAAATTTGTTAGGGTTGCTGTGTTTCCTAAAAAAGGAAAGTCTGGAGAATATCATTTCAGGACAGGAGTGATTTTAGAAGATGAATCTAATCTCCATTATTTTGCATGCCGTGACCAGGATACTAAAGATGTAGACTTAGATGGGGATGGAAAAGCAGGTCTTAGCACAGGCGTAGTCAAGTATACGCAGGATACTTTCCCAAGTGCTTATTTTGGACAAATTGAAACAAAGGAATTTGAAGCTATATTTGGGCCTGAAATACAATTAAATACAGGCGGATTTTATACACTAGGTGTTCAAAGTGTTGAAGATGCCCTCACTCTTATTCTAGGAGGCAATGCTGTGCAAATAGGCGGCTCAAGCGTATACGGAAGAATGCCTGGTGTAGAACTAAGAAATGCATTGCAGAGAGCAATAGATAGGCCTTTTACTAAAACAGCCTCTGTTGCAATGCCTCATATGACAGAAGCATATAATCTAACAGGTGGAAGAACATCAACAAGAGGAAAATGCCGTCTTTTTTCATTTATCAATACAAGAAGAAGTTCAACAGGATCATGGTTTAAATTACTAGATGATAATTTTAATGCTCCTGAATATTTAGACATACCTTATGGAGGCAGGGATGTAGTGCCTGTTATTTCACAACATTATGATCTGCCTCATATTGGAATAGATAAGGGTATATTTTATGCACCAAAAATTGATGAAAACGGAGAAGTAATACTTGATCCATTAGGACGTCCTGAAACAACAAAATACTATGCAATAAGTGTATATGATATCCAGGGTCAATTAAAAAATAATCCTAATTTATTAGAAGCAATAGGAAGCATAGGCCAGATATTATGGAGAGGAGATTCATATTCTGTTGCAATTGGCGTGCCTGCAGATGAAGTAGATGTATATCAGACTGTTCCTACAATGCAAAGGGTATGGGAGTCAGGGGCACTTAAAGATGCTTTAATACTTGGAGGATATCTTGGAGCATTTGCTCTTATTGGAGCAATTACACCAGGACTTCCTGTTGGTGCGCAGGCTGTAGTAGGCGCTGTAATGGGAAGCAGGTTCATGAAATCAGGCATGCCTGATTTCTTTGCACATTATGGTTTTGAGTTAGCTGATTATGCTTTAAGATCAGCAAGGCCGTGAAGATGACTAATAAAAAATTTACAAGAAGAGAATTTATTAAATTAAGTGCTCTAACCGCTGCTGCTGCTGCCTTGGCTGGATGTTGTCCTGCTCCTGGAACTGAGCCAGAATATATTCAGCGTGCATTAGGTGTTTCTCAATATGTCTTTCCTTCTTCTGCTGAAAATCTTGATAATTCAGAGCTTGAAAAATTAATAATAGAAAATAATGAAGTGCTCAAAGATCTTGGTGCAATGCTGGAAAAGGATGATGACTCTGGCACTTACATAAGTGTATCCAGCTGGCCAGAAGAGACAAGAGCTAAAATAGAATATCACCAATACCAGCTTTTAGTGCTGTATACTGAACTAGCAAGAAGATATGCTCTTGCAAATACAAGCTTAGCAGATGTAAATATCCAAAGTGAAACTGTCCAGGCAAGAACCTTAATGCAAACAGATGGAGGGTTTGCTGAACAGGTTGGTCTTCACTTATTCGGGATTCTAGAAGAAGATTATAAAAAAGAATATGTCGGCGCTTATGAAAATGTCTCTGGAAAAAAATATACAATGCCTGATGAGGCACACCCATGGAAAAAAATAAATATTAGGAATTTCAGTGATGCACTGCTTGTGCTCCTGGATCAATGGAATGTTCTCGGGCTTATTGAAAAACATGGCCCTGAAGAGCTTCATACAAGTTATGCAAGAGAATGCTTTTCAAATGCCCAAAGATTAGCTGGGCTTTATTTAAAACTGAAATTAGGAAAACAAGAGGAGGGCAAATGGGTTTTTGTTGAGAAAATCAATGATGTGCTTGCTCAGGGCACTTTTCCAGATTTATATTCTCTTGAAATTTCTGATGATGAAGATATTATGTATGCATATAATTATTGGCTGTATAGCATGAGAATGCAAATAGATCTAACACCTGTAAGATATGAAATAAGCAATATTCTTGTAAATCATTTTGAAAACAATATTGTTAAAGCAGCTGGTTCTATTGAATTTAATTCAAAAGAAGAAGTTAGAGGCTATCTAACCAGAGTATTTTCTATTGGAAATCTTGATCCTGATTTCAGGACAAGGATAGTTGAACTTCCTATGTTAAGGCCAAATCTAATGGAAGAAGAGGTTAGAGAAAATGGCCTAAGCTCAGATCAGGTTGAGTCTATATATGATTATAGCATTGATAAGGCAATGGAAGAATTATTAACTGTAAAAGAAAGAAGTAGAAACTCAAGAGGAGATTATATTACAGTTCAATATAGCTGGCCAAGCGCAACAGATGTATATCAAGAAGAAACAGGCAGTATAACTGTAAGTAAAGATACTGTGATTGTCGAAGCTAAGTTCACGGAGTTTGAACTAGATGGCAAAAAAATCATAGTTCCAGGTGTATTTACAAGAACATGCGATCTTAATGGTTGTATACACAAGTTTACTTTTCTTGAAAAACCGCCTGAGCTTATAGAAGGAGCTGATTTTGTATTTGCAAGCAGCCCAAGTAATACTAATTCTTCTTTTGTATCATATATGGACCCTGGATCTGTAGAAAACTGGATATGGTGGTATGGAGAAAAAAAACCAGATGGAACATATGGACAAGATAGAAATATACAAATGCAGGAGGCATTTAGATTTACAAAATACAGGCTAACTGCAGAAGAATATACACGTTATTTAGTATATGGAAGCAACAGATTTAGGGATACTTTTGCAAAAGCTGCAATAAACGGGAAACTCACTGAAGAAGACCCATTCGAGCATGTAATTATACGTTCTGGAAAAAGGGTTCCTGTTTATGACGGAATCCCTGATTTTGATGATCAAGGCGAAATTACAAATGGTGTTAATCAAGTTGAAACACTTCTTGGAGGAGAGATAATCCCAATTTATGATACATTAACTGATTGGTCTGAAGGTAAAAAATACATATTAATCCAGCGCGCTGACAACAGTTATTGCTACATACCTATAAGTGATGAAGACATGTTCTTTGAACAGCAAATGAACCATAGTGAGTTTTTCAGGAGAAAACATCCGCTGCTGTTTGGATGGATGTCCTACATGACACTGCCCAGACTTAACGTTGATAAGTTAGCTGCTGGCAAAGGCGCTGAAACAGCTTCCGGAACAATAAGAAAAGCATTATATGATCATGGAATTGGCCCTGAATCTGCAAAAGCATTAGTAGAGGGAGTTCTTTTTTCATGGGAATCTATTTTTTACAGCATAAGAAACACAATAGGTCCAAGACCTGTATTAAGACCATATGAAGCAGCTGCAAACTATGCAAATAGTATGGGAGTAAACTATGATCCTTTGGGTACTAATCCTCTTTATTTTGTTCCTTCAGAATTGACTTTGCCACTAGAAACACTACATGAAATGTATGGAAAAAACATTCCAGAATTTCTTTATTGGTGGGGCGCTCTTCTTGGGAGATAAAAGATTGCCTTAAATGCTTTTTTCTCTCTTTTTAGTTATAAAATTAAACTTTCTAGTTTAAAAAACTTCAACCTGACCTTTATATATAAAATAATATTCTCTAGGCTTCTTAATGTTTAAATTGTTTAAACAATGTATATATTTAAATATAAGATATTGTTAACCACCAAACGGTTATAATTAGTTCAATAAAACTAATTCCTGATTAAAAGAGGCGAGAAGGAGGAAAATTAGAAAAAAATGCCCAGATTAACAAGAAGATTTTTTCTTAAATTAGGTGCTTTAACAGTAGCAAGTCTACCATTATTAGCTTGTGTACCTGCAGGTCTAGTATCTCCAACTCCAAAGCCAATTGCAACACCTGTGCCTGATGAAGATGCAGTCCTTGAAGCTATTTATGGCTCAGAGGCTGAGATTTATGGCCTAGATAGAATTCCTTCTGTAAGCTTGGAATCAATTGTTCAAAACGGTAATTCTACATTAGATAGAATTAGCAATCTTTATGACCTTCTCCAGGGAACAAGCGAAGCTCCAAGTGTAAGACCTCTTTCTGATCTCAGCCTGGATGAAAAAGAAGATTTGTTTAAAAGAGTATTGAATATTGATAGTGATGCTGAACTTGGTTATCAACTAACATCACAACAAGTAAAAAGATATCTCTTTCGCGAGTATACAGCTCATTTAAAAAGGCTTTATTGGCTTGAACAAAGACTCTCTGAAAAAGGTTTAAGTGAACATAAACTTCGTAGAATTAAACTTGGTGCTGCTTTTGAATATGCCTGCCAATTGTCTATTGGAGAGAGTATTGCTGTTTTTGAAAGATCGCTTGGAAGAAACTTACAAGCAGGGCTTGTATATAAAGACCTTAACCAAAGATTATTGAATGCATATGTTTCTGATGAAATCACTGTTCCAAAGTATGATTATTATTTAGAGGTGATAAATAAAGAAAGCAAAACACCACCAAATCCAAGTGGAATGATAAATAAAGAAATGGGTGATAGTCTCTCTACTCTTATATCTACTACTGCTGTACGTGTCAAAACCCAGCAAATCCCTGATGAGCCTGCTGAAATTGGAAACTTGGCTACAGAGATGACTAGAGCCCATGAAAATTTCTTAAGAGAAATTGATGCTTTTGACCTTACTCATCAACTGTTATATTATATATATGATGAAGAACTCCGCGCACAATATACTGTTGGAGAAAGAGGTAAACCCTGGTATCTAAATATGTGGGAATGGGTAGAGGAATTGTTTGGTAGTTCTGGTGAAACTTTCCAAGATTTTTTAGCTAAAAAAGATCCAAATTTTTTTATTTGGCTCACTGAAACAAGAAACAAATGGTTTCAAGAACAAGGAGGGGAAGTAGAAGCATATAATAACTATCTTAGATTTAATGGCTTATCAAGTTCTAAGTTAAGCCAGGCTGATTTTGAAGCTAATATTGTTAATAAGCTTGTGCTTGAAAGTATTATTGCAGACCTGCCTAACAGATTTAGTAAGGGTGACAAAAAAGGCACCCCAGAAAAAGGGGCTTTATTAAGAGGAAGGTTTAATATTAAAGGAGCTACAAAAACAATTTCTGAAGCTATGCTTACTAAATATTACAGGCAGCAGTTAACTCAAGTGCAAAATCTTCTTTTTGATAGAGAAGGAGATTTTCTTACCATGAAGCCTTTAGTCCAGGAAAGATTAAGAGAATGTTATGAAGAAATGAAGCGTGATAGAAGATTTGACCCGCTTGTGGCTAAGGGAATACTTCCAGAAGATTTCACTGTTGATAGATTGCTTGAACTTACTGCTGATTATTGTGTCGCTCTATCAAAATTAGGTGAGTTTTCAATAACCGATCATAATGAAGTTATTGTTCACTCAGATGTGTCTGCTTTTGCTGGAAGAATCGCTGATTCAATGCAATGGCATGGAAATTTACTTGAAATTGAATTAATCGGCCCTATAGGGTATAATGGCACTGTTTATAATAATGCTAGAATAGTGCAAAAAAGAGATGGCAGTGCTGTCTTATATGCTGATGAAACAAAATCTCAATCTCAATTTCTATGCAATATTGATATCCTGTTTAGCAAAGCTAAAAGAAAGTCTGACGGTACTCTTGACAAATTTGGAGAAGGAGCTGAGAATTGGGGAATAAAGTATGAAAGCGATGAATCTGCTATTAATTTACTGCAGACTCATAATGGTAATATGGAGCTAGGAAAACTGATTTTTAGAGATAATTTTGGAAATTATCTTAATTTTAGTCCAAGTAAAGCAAAAGCCTGGAAAACTAATGCTTTATGCATTCAGAAAAAACCTTCAGATCTTGAAATTGATCTCTCTGGAAGAGAAGCTGTTGAACTAGATATTCTTGAAGGTATGCTTGATGGACCTGCTGATATATATTCTTTTGTGAGATTCGCCACATACTCATTCAAAGAGAGAGATGGAAGTCTAACCCCTAAAACTGGCATAATAGTGTGGAATAAAAATGAAAAAACTCCTAGTATGTATTTTATTTATGATAAGAATAAAAGAATCAAACTGGATGAAATAGATTCTACTGATTCTGATTTTGGACCTGAAATCTACGCTAATTCTGGATTATATTCTGCTGATATGTCTGAACTTAAAGAATCATTCCATTGTATGATTGGACCTAGAGCTGTTAAAGCAGGCTCAGGTGAAATTTGGGCTGAAAGAGTTGATGCTCCTCTTCAACAGGCTACTTTTGAATCTCAAATGCTTCTCAACAATATGAAAACACATTTTGGCGGCAGACCTGAGGTAATAGAGATTTATAATATTGATGGAGTTGCACAAAAACCTCTTAGAGAAGATATTCAAGTTTATGCGTTGAGCAATGCTTTTGCTGAACATACTGGCGGTTTTTTCAGCAAAATTATTAATTATCAAGGAAAAATCGCTACTCCTCTGCCATTTAAAATTGACAGTGAGCAAGCATTCAACATCCTAGGAGGATACTTTCCTGGAGCTAGAACTATTAGAGATGCTTATGGCGAAGAATATTATGTCCTTGCTGATATTAGCCAAAGCCCTGCTCTCTTACCCTTTACTGCTGATAAGTATTCTCTTATATTCAGAGAAAATGACGCTAATGTTGTTTATGCTGTCAAAAAAGAGCAAGTTGATAAATTCACTAATGTTAATAAGATTGAAGAAGTGCTTGGAACCGGTCTTACTAGAGATGCTATTTCTATTGTAGCTTACCTCTTCACATATGCATTGATTGGACTATTACCTCCTTATATTGGTTCAACTGGAAAAGCTGCTCTTGGATTTGTTAGAACATTTGGTGTTAATACTGGTTGGGCAGATATTTTTGCTCTTGGCTTATATGAGGGAATATCTAAAGAACTTGTCACTTATCATGGAAGGTAAATGAAAAAATTAAAATGGGAAAAAAAAAATTATCAAGAAGAGATTTTCTTAGATTAAGCGCTCTAACAGCAGCAGGTGCTACATTAGCTGGATGCTGTCCAAGTGCATTTGATCCGTTAGTTGCTCCTGGCCCAAAGGGAAATTTTTCTACTACTTATTCTTTAGATGAAATTGTCCATGGATTTAAATCTTATACTCCTGATGAAGCTTATAACTCTTCTATTGAGGAATTGATTACTAAAATTGAATATACTGTTGATTTATACCAAAGGTATTTGGATGAGTTAAGCTCAAGCGAGATTCAGGAAGATGATTTGCCTGTTTATTTCAGAGATAATGTTGACTTGATTAATTTCTCTTTGCTATGCCTGTGGTCTGAATATATTGTTAAAGTTGTCTCATCTAATAATCCAAATACTAAAGTGAACACTCAAGAGCACACAAATTTGAATTTTAAGAATGATGATCTGCCGCCGAGTCTACCTAATATAAGTATTGATTTAAGTCAAAGATATAATTTAAAATCTGACAGTCTTTCTCCTTATGTGGTTAATTGCCTAAGTATCTTAGGTAAATTATGGTTTAAGCAAGGTGTAATTGAATCTCTAGGAGATGAGGATTACCATAAATCATGGGCTCTTGAAAGCTTTTATAACGCAGAAACCTGGTCTGCAACTGTTATGATGGGTTTATATGGTTCAGAAACTTGGCAAAATACTCTTGAATCTGCTTTTAAAAATGATGGTATAAGCAGTTTAGTTGCAAATAATCCTTTTGACTCCCTAAATCAAGATTTTAAGGAAGAACAAAGAAGATTTGCTGAAGAAACCTATGAGGTTTGGGTTAATTCTCAATATATGCAAGCCATGTTAAGCCCATTTGCTGAGAAAATTTCATCTGAGCTAATTAAGGAATTTGAATTAGATTATGTGTCTGCTGCTTCTAAATACGATGATAAAAGTAGAATTTCTATTGAGAACTATCTTAGAGGGCTTTTTGATTTAATTTCTGTTGATGAAGAAAGAAGCAATGAAATTCTTGCAGATCCTTTCTTGGGAGTGATTTTAAGAGATCAAGAATATACATTAGAAGCAGCTTCAATGACTGCTTTGATTGATCTTGCTGTAAAGGAATTCATGGCTCAATCTAGAGAGGTTAATGGACAGCTTCGTTTTGGACCTGCTGAAGTTACTTTCAGCGAGTATCTTAATTATATACTTTACCATCAGGACTTCATTACAAATATCATTACCTCATCAACTCTCTCAGGAGAAATAAAACAAACAAGCCCATTTGAAATGATGGTCGTGCCGTCTGGTTGCTCTGTACCTGTATATAAAGACCATATGCCTGATGATCCTTATAATCCTACTTTTGAGGACTTAGAACATTATTATCGTGATCTGCCTCCTGCTCAACAAATCCCTCTTTTAAAACAGTCAAGTTACTTTAGAGCAATAGCTACTGAAAAAAGATATGCTGTAATTAATATGGCAGATGGCTCTGCTCTTTATATCCCTGAATGGAATTATGATAAATATGGAAAGAAAAGACTAAATGTCATCTATACTGTAAATGAAGAAAGTTATGAAGCGGAATTTGGAAATAATCACCCTCTTTTATTTGCATGGCTTTGGTTTTCTCATATCCCTGGAATAGATCCTGGCAAAGCAAAAATTAAAATGATGGGTCCAAATTTAGAAGCAAACCTTATGAAAAACGGTATTAACTGGAAGTCAGGCATAAGTGTAATGGAAGCAATGTGGTATGACACACCTAAAAATATTAATACTACTTGGAAAAAATTTATTATTCCATCTGCTGAAGGAACTTATTCATCTATGAGTAAAGTTTATTCCTACTTTTTAGATGGTGTTAATATATTTCTTTATGACCTTGTTAATGTACTTCAAACTTCTCCAATTTTTCTTCAATAAAATAATCCTCCTCAGAAAACTTTATTAATTCCATGCTTTTTCAAAGAGGCATATGTCAAAGAAAAATAGGAAAAGGAAATTTAAAAAAACTAAAAAAGAAAAAAAGAAATCTAAAGAGATTATTTCTGAAGAAAAGCCTAAAAAAAAGGATTTTTATTCTAATATTACAAAGTTCTATGACACTAATTTCAACAGATTCCTGATTATTTTAATATTGTTGACTGTTTTTTCTTTTGGAAGCTTAATATTTAATTTTGTTATGACTGGAGACTTAATCCAGAGAGATGTTTCTCTAAGCGGAGGCATCTCCATCACAATCAATACAGACAAGCCATTAAACACAGAGCAGATACAAAACGAGCTCTCAGCTATATTTAGGAAAAGCTCAATTAATGTAAGGTCATTGCAGATTTCAGGCGAAGCCCAGGGAATAATTATTGAGGATTCAAATCCTGAGGATGAACCCATGATTATTGAATTTATGGAAACAAAGATTGATCAGATTCCAAAAGATAATATTTCAGTTGAAACAATGGGAAGCTCACTCGGCAAAAGCTTTTTCAGGGAGATGTTTATTGCTTTGTTTTTCGCGTTTCTATGCATGGGCCTTGTTTTTATTTATTATTTCAGGAATCTTTTTGCTACATTTGCAGCTTTGTTATCTGCGTTTTTGGATATTTTCATTACATTAGGGATTATTACTGCAATGCAGGTTAAGCTGACTTCAGGTGGAATTGCCTCTTTTTTAATGCTCATCGGATATTGTATTGATTCCTCAATCTTAATCTCAACAAAACTCATTAAAGAGAAAAATGTAAATTTAACAACAGGACTGCACGAAGCAATGAAAACAGGGCTTACAATGAGCGCAGCCGGTATTGCTGCAACTTTAATTTCATTTTTATTAACTAACAATGTTGTATTAAAACAAATCATGCTGATCCTGGTTATCGGCTTAATAATAAATTTTATAGCATGCTGGGTTGGCAATGTTGCCATATTAAAATACTACTTAAAGAAAAATGAATAAGCTAAAACAGATATTCTCAAACTGGAGAATTATAATTTATCTAGTTTTTTTTATATTAATGTTAATGGCCATTAACCCTAACCCTTGGAATAAGGGGGCTACAATAAGAAACATAATAACAAACAGTTCTGCCCATCTGGCCGGAATGGTAAGCTCCTCTCCAAAAACACCGCCAATGAACAGGGAAACAATTGTATTAATAAATGATGTAAAAATAGACAATGAGAAGGATTATTATGATT
Organism: Candidatus Woesearchaeota archaeon; assembly: GCA_016935095.1. Classification (GTDB taxonomy): domain Archaea; phylum Nanobdellota; class Nanobdellia; order Woesearchaeales; family GW2011-AR15; genus WJJD01. Next base: position 28,248 of record JAFGRO010000081.1, on the reverse strand, counting down.
TTATAGATACTCTTGAAGTAAACCAGACAATATATATTGAAACAAAAATAAGGAAAAATTTCTTTTTTTCTGAAAAAAAATCATACATCCTGCAGACAAAACCGGAAATCAGGACAATCGAGTTAAATGAAACAGAGAGAATAAAAGTCATTGAAGAGGATTTTGATGAATCATTGAATAAAACCATTAATAAAACAAAGTATATTACCCAGAAAAAAACAGAAGATATTGCTGAAGGAATTCAGGACATCGGCATAAGGGTATATACTGCTCCTACAACAAATATTAAGCTTGGACTGGATTTGCAAGGCGGTACAAGAGTTGTGCTCCAGCCAGAGGAAAAGACCTCTTCCCAGGATATTGAAGCCCTTGTTGAGAGCATGAGCCAAAGGTTAAATATCTACGGATTAAGCGATGTTGTTATCAGGAGTGCAGGTGACTTATCCGGAAACCAGTTTATTATCGTTGAGATAGCAGGAGCTACTGAAGAAGAGGTTCGTGAGCTATTAGCCAAACAAGGCAAGTTTGAAGCCAAGATTGGCAATAAAAGTGTATTTTTAGGAGGGAATGACATAACTTATGTCTGCAGGAGTGCACAATGCGCAGGCATTGATCCAAGTGCAGGATGCAGATCAATCCAGGGAGGTTATTCATGCAGGTTCAGGTTTACAATAAGCCTATCCAGTGAAGCTGCACAAAGACAAGCTGATGTAACCCAAAACTTAGAAGTAGTATATGACCCTTCCGGCGAGGAATATTTATCCCAGGACCTGAATCTTTATCTTGATGATATTCACATGGATACTTTAAAGATTTCTGCAGACCTAAAAGGACAGGCTTCAACAGATATTGCAATATCCGGATCAGGCACCGGCATTAATATGCAGGAAGCTAGGAATGATGCACTCAAGAACATGAAAAAACTGCAGACAGTGCTCATTACAGGAAGCCTGCCTGTTAAACTGGATATAATAAAGACTGACACAATCTCTCCCTCACTCGGAAAAGAGTTTCTAAGCAATGCACTATTGATAGGGCTATTGTCAATGGCAAGTGTTACATTGATTGTTTATATAAGATACAGGAAGATTAAGATAGCTGTTCCTATTATTATTGTAATTACATCTGAGATTTTATTGATTCTAGGGGTTGCTGCGTTACTTGGTCAGAATCTTGATATAGCAGGGATTGCAGGAATCATTGTTGCTATCGGCACGGGTGTTGATGACCAGATTGTCATTACAGATGAAACACTTAAAAAAGAAAAAGAATCTTATCTTAACTGGAAACAAAAATTAAAAAAGGCATTCTTCATAGTGGTTGCGGCTTATGCTGCAACAATGGCATCAATGCTTCCTTTATTATTTGCAGGCGCAGGCTTGTTAAGGGGATTTGCAATAACAACAATGATCGGCGTAACCAATGGTGTCTTAATAACAAGACCTGCTTTCTCAAAGATGATTGAGATTCTGCTTAAGGATGAAGTTGAGTAAATAATCTGCTTTCAGCTAAAATGCCTTCTCACTATTAATGCAAACTGATATTCAAAATCCTGTTTTCTTCCTGCATAGGTATCTATAATTTGGTTGAATCTTTTGAGTAATTCATTCTTATTTATTTTTTTCAACTTAGCTATTGCTGCAATATCCTCCTCATCGCGTTCATTATATCTTGCTGCTTTGGTTATTATGATATCAATCAAGGACAGAGTTCTTAAATCAATGTTTTTTAAACCAATCTTAAGTTGATTTGATTTATTTATATAATCTTCAGGTAATTGTTCTGAAAAAATAAATCCTTCATAAAACAAGTCTACTTTGAATAAGTCGGATTTTATGTGTTTTTTAAATATATTTGCATCTTTTGATTCAATGCAAAAATCAACATCTCGTGTAGATGATTTTAATCCTAACAGAGTCATTGCTGTGCCTCCAACTGCTATTAGGGTTATTTTTTTATTTACTTTTTTGTCAATTTTTTTTAGCCATTCAATTAAATTATTTTTTGTTATCATAGATATGCTTCAGTGTTTTTTATAAAATCATTATCAAAATATCTTCCTAATAAGTTCCATTTTTTCATTCTTGGAGGTGTTGTTTTTATTAAGAAGTTTTTATATAAATCATCTTTTTCTTCTCCAAGAAACTCTTTATGTTTTTCTTTGTTGTTTTGCAGATATTCTAAAATTTTATTTAAATCATGCTTTATCTTCAGTTTTTTGGCAATAATAATCGCTGTTTCAACAAGATAACCAATCTGATTTTTTATATTATATTTAAATGCAACTTCTGCTAATTTAAACAAATCAATTTTATTTTTTAATAAGATAACAGGAATAGCCTCTATGTACCTTGGTTTAGGTTGTTTAGTTATAATAATGCCTATTAAGTCCTCTATTTTAATTATTTTTTGTTTTTTTAATTTCATAATTGTAATTAAAGTATATCCATATTTATTTAAGTTATAAATTATTTTTTTTTCTAATGATTTATCTGGCCTATTAATCTTTTCTAAGAGTTTTTCCTGGGTTAAGATTCTTGCAGCTAATAATTTTGGCCTTATTGATCTTGACAAATAATTACGTTCTGTTTGTTTTAAGGGTTTGCCTTTTATTCGTTTAATTATTGTATTAACCTCTACTTTCCCAAGTATTTTCCCTATTGCCATATCCACTTTATTTAAATTAATCATAACCTTAATTAAGGTTATGTTATATATAAATGTTTCTATTTTTAAAAGAAATTTAAAAAACTATTTGTCTTTATCAATTGAAAAACTAGTTAGACTACTGGTCTTAGACATATGCAAAACGAGATTTTAAAAGAAAAAAAGTAAAATTTATATAGATTAAATCCAAGATTTAATTGTAAATAAATAATTTTTATAAAATGATGTACTGAAATCCTAAAAAATTTTTTAGATTTTTGGTACCCCATTGAAAATGAGGTGTATAAATGAAAAATAAGTTAAAAAAATTTTTTCTTCTGGGAGCCGGAGTCACTGCAGCAGGACTGACAATTGCACATAGAAAAAAGATAAAGAAAGCAGTCAAGGAGATTGTGAAAAAAGGGAAGATTACTGCCAAAGAAGGAGAAAAACTGGTAAAAGAATTATTTAATGAAGCAAAAGAACTTGAAAAACAGATGGAGATTAAACTTAAGACTCATGCTACAAAATTAAAAAAGAAACTGGTTAAAAAGAAAGCTAAGAAAAAGGCTGTAAAAAAAAAACCTGTTAAGGAAAAGGCAGCGAAAAAAAAGCCAGCCAAGAAAAAAACAGTTAAAAAAAAATCCTCTAAAAAGAAGAAAAAGTAGATTTACTTTTTTATTTCTTTTTTAATCCAGTCTAAGAATTCTGAATTAACATTATCAATTTTCCATGAAACAATGCATGGAGTTTCATAGGTGTGAATTTCTTTGACTTCCTGCTTAACCTTTTCAAAATTCTTTTCTGATGTTTTTGCAATAATCACAAATTCATTATCTTCCTGAATTTCATTTTTCCACCAGTACATGCTTTCAATTGGAAATATATTTACACATGCAATTAATCTTTTTTCCAGTAAATGTTTTGAAATCTTTTTTGCCTCTTCTCTGCTTGGAAAGGTAATGTAGATGAAGATTATTTGAGTCATTAAATCAGGACAAACAGAATTGAAAATAAAAATGTTTTGGGAAAAATGAAGATAGATTTAAATATAAAATGTTTGTCAAGGGCAATATGACTAGTAAAGCACCAGAGGATGAAAAAAGATCATTAGAGCAATTGACTTGGCAGTATGAATTAGAATTAGAATTAGAATTAGAAGGAGATCAAACTAGAAAGTATATCCTTATTCCGGATAAATGGTTACATTATTTAGGAGGTTCAGATACAATTAACCTTTATATCATGAGGGACAGAATAGGAGATACTGTATATACTTATGCTGTTTTCGGAACAGATAATATTATGGAAGAACTTACTGAAAGAAGAAGAATAGTGCCAAATGCAGGTGTTGCGGGAAATCCCAAAGAGAGAGTAATCAGGAGAATGTTTTCTGGTTTCAGTTTCCAATGTGAAGTTGAAGATACTAGAATTTATTTACCGGAATTTCCAGCATATCTTTGTCAAAGATTTAATCAAGAACCAGAAGCATCAACTTTCCCGGAAGGGCTATTCGCAGTTGGATGCGGAACTTATTTTGAATTATGGAACAGGAACACTTGGATAAACTTCTATGAACTTTTAGAAGAACATGCTCCTAATATTTTTGAAAAAGCAGCAGAGTTAGAAATTTAAATTTATTTAATAAAAAATTAGACCTGATAGTAATCTTCCAGCACAACAACATCCAGATTCTCTATGTCTCTAACAACATACAGTCTTCCTTTTCCCAATTCAGTGATTTTCTTTGCCAATCCAGTCCCTTTTTTATTTAGGTTTATTCCGACCAGAGAGATAGTTATGCCATTATTCCGGGCAAGGGCAATTGCTTCAAGAGCTTCTTTTTCAGGCTCTTTTCCAACAGTAGGCATTGCATCTGTTATCAGCACAAGATGTTTTGTGATTTTTTGTTTTGGAAATAAACTGATTGACTCAGAGATTGCTTTTGTTAAATTTGTTTCTTTTAATGCCTTTGTTTTTGATATCTGTTCCAGTAAAAAAGAAAAGTTATCCAAGGGGGGAATCTTTTCTGTAATATCTGTCCTGAATAATATTAAGCCAACCTTATCATGATTATCTAATGCCTTATACATCAGGGCAATGCCTGCTTTTTTTGCCATTTCAATTTTTTTGCCCCGCATGCTTCCTGAGCTGTCAATTGCATAAATAATGTTGATTTTTCCCTTGGCTTTCCTGGCAGAGATTTTTAAATCTTCTTTTAACAGGGATTTATGGTTTCTTTTTAAAGCAAGCCAGATTGATTTTTTTAATGATATATTTTTATATAAATCACCTGTTTTATAATCTTTTATATCTGATTTTTCTCCATATAGAGCTTCTTTTTTTAGAATTTTCTCGCCATATCCCTTTGCAATTAAATTATCAAGTTCCTCTGCATAAAGAACTAATGAACTTAATTTGTAGCCCTGTTCTGTTATCTGGTTTTCTGCATCAATAATATTTTCTTTTTTTAATTCACTGAATCTTTTTTCAATTACCTCTTTTAATTCCCTTTTGAATTCAGGCAAAGGCAGATTTTTCTTAATAAATCCATCATTATAGCCAGTCAGTTTCCTTATTATTGTTTTTCCGTAAAGCTGCTTTGTAAAATCATAGTTCTTAACAATGCTTTCAAACATCATGTCAGGCGTAAAATTAACTCCATAATTAATTACATTTGTTATTAAGAGCCCGTCATCAATTATTTTTTTATCATTCTCTAAAATAGAATTCATTAGTTTATTTCCATGAGCCAGGTTATTATCTGATTTTTCAGGATTTTCCTTTTTTTTATTTTTAATTTTTGTTTTGTCAAAAGAACTAGGGAATATCACCTGCTTCATTTATATTATTCTCTGTCTTAAATCTTTTTAATTCCTGTTTCAATAACTCTTCAGCTGATTGCAGGTATTTTACAGAGGGCTTCAACCTTATCCTGTGGGCCAAAACAGAAAAAATCGCTTTTTCAATATCTTCAAAAGAAACTCTTTTTCTTTTTTCCAACAAAGCATTGGCCTGTGCCCTTTCATACAAGCCTATGCTTGCGCGGACACTGGGAATTTTTTCCAAATCTTTATTTTCCCTTAACTCATGTATAAATTTAACCATGAGAGTTAATAAGCTGTCTGAAAATTCCAAAATAGATTTTCCTTGTAACAAAACAATTTCTTTTTCAGTCTGCTCTTTTCCGGGATAATTCATATATATTAAATCAAACCTGTCCATGAAAACATCTGACAAAGGCTCTGTTGAAATATCCAGAGGGTTCATTGTGCCTATGAAAAGAAAATCTGTTTTAAGATCAATGTCATAACTTGAGATTGTGGCTTTTTTTTCTTCAAGTGCCTGTAACAAAGAATTCTGCAGTTTTTCAGAACATCTGTTGATTTCATCAAAAAACATTATTTTGTTGTTTGCCTTGAATATTTTTCCCGGTGTGAATGAATTTATATTTAACGGCCCGAATTTCAATGCTTTTAGAGGATCAATATCCCCAATAAGGTCCTCTGCTGTCAGATCAGGAGAACCCTGTATCCTTACAAATCTCTGCTCTCCCTTAATCCTGATTTTTTTTTTTGATTTTCCGGATAAGCATTCTGGGCATACCGGCTCTTTTGGATTGCAGTGATACTGGCAATCATTAACAGTGATTTCAGGAAGAAGCTTTGCAACATTCTTTGCCAAAGTTGTTTTTCCGCATCCAGGCGGGCCTACAAGAATAACATGCCTGCCCATTAATAATGCGGATTTTAACTGCTCTTTAACAGAATCCTGGCCAAGAATGTCTTTGAATTCTGCAGTAATGAGTGATTCTTTGAAGTTAGTAAACATAGAAAAATAAAATCTGCGTAATTATAAAAAGGTTCTTATTTGTAAAAATAAATCAAGAATTTAATATTGTCAAAAGAGCATTTGTTTTATCCGGATGATTTTCAAATAGTGTAATATATTCCTGTGCAATATTATTGAATGCATATCCATAAGACATAGCTCCATTAATTCTATAGCCAACATCTACATAATCCTTTGAATTAGATTTTTCTACAAGGTTTTTTTCTAAATAATAACTAACAAAAATCTTACCTGCGTATTCTGGTTTCATAGCTTTTACCATTGGACAAATATTTTCATCAGTCACTTCACAATATTTTCTATTATTGCATTTGCATAAATTCCTGTCAGAATCCAGGTCTGCTACACATTCCTCACCACAATGTGCCAGATAATTATACCTATGAGTTATCTGGATATATCCCCTCCCTTTATAATCCAATCCACCTAATCCATCCCCATCTTTAAAAGCATCATAAGGGCTGCCCCTGCATGAACCTGTGTAGGTGCATCCTGGCCCCATACCATAATCACCAGTTTCTTCTTGTGGAAGGAATGCGCCACCTACTTCTTTTCTCAATGTTGATAGTATTGCTGCCAGCAATTCTTTTGAAATAGTCACACCCTTGTTCCTGAATTCAGTTCCAATATTCGATAATGCCTCTGCAAGGTTTTGATTTTTTTTTGATGAATATGAAAACAATTCCGGAAAAGTACTTGTATCAACAGTACTTACTGAAGCAGAGGGGCTTGTTGCTTCAGGACAAATCCGTTTTGCACCTACATATATCCCTTCACCGCTTGTTTCCAGTATTGAAATGTAATCGTTTAAGTCATATTCAACAACACCAATTGCCGGACCTGAACCTGCTGCATGGATTATTTTTCCACTGCCTGCATATATAGCAACATGTCCCATTAACCAACCAGAATAACTCTTAGCAAAAAATACTAAATCTCCTGCCTGTAAATTATCAAGATGTAAATCATAATGATCCGAGGAAGAATATTGCCCTATTGTCGGGTCTCCGTCAACAGTAATTCCATAATTTTTTCCTAAATCCAAAGAAGAAGGCATTCCATGGAGTGCAAGACTATGGCTTTCATAATCATCCTGAATATTTTCTTTTATATAATTATTAATTACCCATTTTACATATGTGCTGCAGTCTATTGGGCATTTTCCTGTTGAACCTGCTAATGATTCATATTCAGAAACACTACAAAACTCATTGGTTACATGACCAGGACATAATCCATTTAAGGGAGGATTTGATTCAATAGGCCATTCATTGGGTCTAAAACAATAAGGATGTCCTAATGCTCTCCGTGCAATTTCTATGATCTTTGTTCCACACAGGTTAATTGTACATGATGATGAACTCTCACATTGTTTATATCGACAAAATTTTAAAGTAGGATTACCTCTAATTATAAGATAAGTTGATAGTAAAGAAAAACCAAGTTTCGGAGGAAATGAATGAAGAATTACATCTTCTCCATTAGGATCAGGAATAAAAGCCTCATACATAATTGATCCAAGATGATTCTCAACATAACCTTTTCCTGCATAGAATCCCGTATGACCTGGAATTCCGGGTTCTGAAAATATATCTCCAGGCTGAATAAGGTCTATATCAGAAGGCAATTGAATTAATTTTTCAGGCTGGTCATCACATTTTTCACCGCCATCTCCTGTAAGATAATCTCCATAAAGACCCAAAAAAACACTTCCAACAAAGGTTCCACATTGAAGATCACATTCTCCTCTAAGGACTTCAGCCGGATCAGGGCACCTATCAACAACATCTATATAAGGTGCGCCGACATACAAAGTTCCAAAGTCTATCACTTCCTGGCAGCCACATGTTTGTGGAAGAGGACAGATAGATGAATAATGACCCGAAACATCAGGATCCCATGCTTCTGCATCACAGCTAACATACAGCCCGTAAATACCCAATTCATTAATTTCAGCAGAAACTGTTTTTGCGCCCGCATCAACTGTTGAAATAAGAGGTGTCCATGTTTTTGTAGCCGGATTATATTCTGCTATTGTTAATTTCTCTTCATAAAAACCATCAGGCAAAGCAACATCAACATAATCTATGCTTAAACTAACCGGAGAACTGAACCGGACACTATTTCCTTCATATACAATCTGTGTCAGAATCTGATTATGTTCTTTTCCGTCAAAATTCTTATCCAGAAGTCTCCAGCTTATTGAATCTGCAGGCATGCCCTCTTTATCTTGCACTTCTGAACCAGATGCAAGAATCAGAGAAAGTTTATTATTTGTTGAAAAAACCTTTGACTCTGAATCAATATATCCATTATTGATCTTTTCCAAAGAGCTTATCTTCAGGGAATAGGAAATCTTTTCAACAGGTGTGCTTATTGAATTTTCTCTTCTTATTTCCAAAGGGACATATAACTCAACCAGGATGACTTTATCATTTATTTCTGATTTAACATCTAATAAATCAAGGTCTACAAAAAAACCTTTTAATTCAAAAAAAGACAGGTCCAGACAAGAAGGCAAATTATCAATAAGATATTCTTTTATTTTATTGTTATCTTCCAACCCTAGATTTAAAATCGCTTTATTTGTTTCCTTTTCAAGGCAGGCATTAATTGTTTCCATCAGATTAAATTTATCTAATGAAAATTTATCATCACGTGCAAGCTGGGATTTAATAAATTCTGATTTTTGTTTAAGTGAATAATTAATAATCAAAAGCCCCAGGAATAAGATTGTAATCCCTACAAGGATAAACCTGACTAACTGCCCCTTTTTTTCCATATTAAAATGTAAGATTGCTTAGTTTAAATAAATCTTTTGATTGTTGCAAGAGCAATTCCAGCAACAACAGGTATTGTCAGATTATCATCAACCTTAAAAAACTCCAATTCAAATGCTTCAAAAAACATTGCAATTACAGAAGCTGCAAATGCTAATTTTAATTCAACAAAAAAAGACGCGGCAACTGTAGCTGTAATTATTCCGGATAATGTGCCTTCCAGTAATTTTTCAGAGTGAATAATCATCTTTGTTCTTCCATAATATCTTCCTATAATATGGCTTACTGAATCTCCAAATGCCAATATCAGTATAGAAGCAGAAGCTATGTGCTTTTCAAAAAGAAGTACTGTAAAAAAGCTACCTGCAATATAAAAAAACGCGCCTTTGCCCGGAAAGTTTTTTTTATGATCTTCCCTGTCAAACAGTTCAAGAAAATGAATAATAACTGGTATTTTGAATTTTTTGCTTAGAATGCTTGCAAAAAAACCCAGTATCAGGACAGAAGATAAGATAATCAGAATAAAATTCAGAGACAGGTTATTCAATAATAATACTATAATAACCCCAAGGAGCATGTGAAAGGCCTGTCTTCTTAATTCACGGATCATATAATTAGTATAATTCAATGAGAATAAATAGTTTTTGTTTTAATCAGCTCAATATCTTCTTCCTTACTTTATCAATCACTCCAAACTTATGCGCAAGAATATAGGCAATAATTGCCATAAGAACAAGTATTGTCATTACTGATTCAATATTATCAATATAAATTGCCATTTTTTCATAAGTTTCTTTTAGTTGCCATCCAAGTAATGCAAGGAATATATTTCTTGGAATAACCCCTATGAATGTTGCTAATGTGAATTTCCTGAAATTCATTTTTATTATTCCTGCAACACCGGAAACAACAGAAAGAGGCATGACCGGCAAAGCTCTTAAAATTCCAAGAGTCACCTCTTCTTTTCTTTTTTTTTCAAACTTTTTCTGAAAGGTTTCAATCTCTTTCCAGGAAACGCCATGCAGCTTTTCAAATTTATCTATTAAAGGCTTACCCCCGTAATATGCAATCCCGTAAACAAAATAGCTACCTATAGTCTGTGCAAGACCTGCAACAACAGAAATCCAGAGCGCATGCAAAAATGCGCTGGCAATTGTTTCGCTTGTTATCATAATAAAGCCAGCGGCCATCAAAATCAGGGGACTTGGAATCGGAACAATTATTGTTTCAATTGCAACACCGATTATTACAGCAAGAATCCCGTGCGTCTGTATTGCTTCAATTAATTTTTGGGTGAGTTCTGAAAACATAGGTTAAAATAAAAAATAAAAGTATAAAAAAGTTTGGATTAATCAGTCACAGACATTTTTTTATTCCCTTCCTTAATGCACATATCAAGTTCATGGTCGCATGCCCATCCTTCACCAAAATGGATCCTGCATGCCTCATCAGGGCCTTCAGTTGCACCTGTACAATGCTCAATGCACAACCCTCTTCCTGAATCACATGTTCTAGACCACCCATCTGAAAACTTCCATTCACATTCATCATCTCTGAGGCATCCGTCTCCCAAAAGTGTAATCCATTCGCCGTTATAATATTCCTGATGATAATGCGTGCCTTCACACCAGTTAAATATAGAATGGCAGGTAATACCCTGCTCGCAACCCATCTTCCAATTTATGCCTATATCTGCATAATCAACACATTGCACACAATGACCTTCTGATTTAGCACATAAATTAAAATGTTTTCTCCCGTCCCAGTTTGGGTCGCATCTTGAGTCATAGTTGCATCGATTGCTGCAGTCAGCTCCTCCTGACAATGGCTCACAGTCCGGAACATCCGGAATTAATTCAACGGGCAAATACATTGGACCTTGTAATGAGTCATCCCCTTTTACTGGTTCTTCTTCTCCAGTTGAAGTGTCTTCTCCAGACATTTCAGAAGACCCTTGATCCTCTTCAAAAACACAAATGCCGTTCAACTCATCACAGGCAGGACAAGAGCCACTTGGTCTGATTATAGCATATCCTCCTTTAGGATCATCTCCAAAATCAGAAAAATCAACATTCCATACAATGAGCATATCTATTTTATCATTTAAAGATGAAATTTCCACAACCTGCTTAAGCCAGTTTGCCTGCTCATCTACAGTAATGTGATTGCCCCAGGAAAATCCTTCAGGAAGACTATCTGCATATCCATCTTTGGAAACATATCCCAGTTCTGTAAAGCACAAAGGCTTTCCTGGAAAAGTATTTGAATATAGCTCAACCATCTCTGAAAAATAATACGAATAATGGTCACCATAAGGATGCCCTGTTGTTGAAGAAGGGGATGTGGCGCCCTGGTTATAATGAACTCCTACACAATCAAGGTAATTATCTGCACCATTATCTTCTAATGCCTGTATCCAGAGATTATCATCAGCGCCGTTTGCGGATATTGAGCCAAAAAACCCTGTCGGCGCGGGTGCCCCTGATATAACAATTGTATCGGGATTTGCTGATTTTATTCTGAAATAGGATTTCTGCAAAAGCTGGCTAAACAACTCTGCAGAGATGTATCCTGAAGGCCACTCATTATCAATATTAGGCTCATTCCATATTTCAATTGCATCAGCTCCCATAGCTGCCAAATCAGCAACAAACTCTGCATAATTGTCAAAATAAGTGTCAAAATCCTGTTTCATAACATCATGGTCTGTACCTACAACACTTAACAGTACTTTCATACCATTTTCATGTGTTCTGTTAATTAAATGTTGCCTGTCAATTGCCCTCTCATAATCATTATTAGTATATATTACCTGATGTTTGACCCAGTTCATACAGCTATATTTCATAGCATCAGCAGGATAATTAGTTTCACTTACTACCTGCCCTCCTAAAGCTATGCCTTCAATATAACCTACTAATGTTCCTTCCTCAGGCTGCTCTTCTTCTGGCTCTTCAATGTCATATTCATATTCAGGAAAATCAAAATCCTTTTCCAAAGATGAAAAAACACCCTCCTCATAATAAAACCCTGTTCTCAGACAATTTTTTGTATCATAATCCAAAATATCATTATCTGCATCCTTAAAAAAATAAATTAAGTTCTGTCCCTGCTCCAGCTCTGCTTTATCAATTTCCCATTCCCACCACCATCTTTTAATATCCCCAATGTCCTCTCTGCCCATCAATTTCTGATCATCTTGGGGAATTCCTCTTCCGGGATTAGTTTCATCCTGTATTTCTTCATTTAGCCTGGTAATCACCCATGCATAAGGGCTATAAGATTCAACTCTTACAACCAGTTTATCATCTCTTTCATAACAGATAATATTATCATTAAGGTCACAGCACCAGCTTTCTGAACATTCATGTTGAGAGGCAATCATATAATCCGGCTTATCAAAAACAGGACAAACAGACTCCCTGCAGTTTAATTCCTGTGTACAGCAATCAACAGGCCATTCCTGGGAAGCATCCTGGTAATCTTCAGGGCTTATCCCTTCAAGAGTGCATTCTGTATTGTCTTTTGTTCTCCATGCCCATTTCAGATTATCCTCTGAATCATATTCTGCACTGCAATAGCATAATTCTTCATCTGCATCTATCCTTATATAGCATTTAAAGCTTCCATTGCATTCTGTTATCTCTTCTCCTGAAAAAGCATCCCTGAATTCATCTTCAGAATTAAATATTACAAGAGGAGTGGATTCTTCCTGTGCAATAAAATACCTGTCTGCAACTTCACTGATCAGGTAATCTGTAAATCTTAAAATTACCAACCTGCTAAGGTCATTGGAAAAGAATTCCAGGACACCCCTTGCATTATCAATTACATTAATCACATTAATTTCCCTGAAATTTTCTTCAAGGTATTTATTATTCAAAATAGTCTCTATTGAAAGCCGGACCTCACCCTGTTTCAGTATTTTTAATTTAATGCCGTTATTTGTAATGATTAAATCTGCTTTTTTATTTGAGATTGCATCTAAATAATTTCCTGAATCATCTCCTGTTCTTTCATGCTCAACAACATAAACAATTGAATCTTCTGTATGCTCGTCAGGATTTTGTTTTCCGTAATAAATTGTTGTTGGGATATTATCCAAAGGCTTGAATGAAAGGATTTCATTATTATATCCTTGTTTTAAGCTTATTTTTAGCGAGTCATCTTCAATTGAAACTAAGATCCTATCAAAATAAGACAGAGCATATTCTTTAAAAGAATCAATATTAATAATCATTTTTTTATCATTATATTCAATTTCCAGATCTTTGCCGTCGTATAAAGCAAAACCTGAATAATCCTCAAGCCCGAATGTTGAATAATCAAAAAACAGGTAAATATTCCCCATGTCAGTATAAACTGATTCTTCAATATCGATTAATTCATCTGGTTTTTCAATGTGAACCGGACCATTAATGCATGTGCCGTCGTCCCTGCACCCGCTGCTGCAAACAAGGAAGCATATTTTATTATCCTCTGAAAAACCTTGTTCTGAACCTGTACAAAAATAGGAATTGGTGTTTTCCTTACAGAGATAATTGTTTCCCTCAAAACCCAGCTCTGTACAGCTTCCATATCCGGAGCCGGTAAAAGAATACCCTGCAAGGATTGTATCGCATTCAGTATCATCTACTTCTGCATTTGACAGATTCATTACTAAAGCAAATAAAATAATTCCTAAAATTAACTTTGTTTTTTTCATTTTACATCACGTATTTCATTGCAAATCTATAAATAAAATCTTCACCATCAATTCCTTTTTTATCATTTATTTCATAGACAAGTGTATTTGAATTGATTCTTATTAATCTTATCTCATATGCCTGTTTTGATAAAAACTCTATATCAATCCATTCGGGTTCATGCATTGTTTTTGTAAAAATCTCATTAGCCAGCTCATATATATCCAGGAAGTTCAGATTCAGTTTTACATTAAAATCAGAAATTGAAAGTTGAGTGTCATCAAAATCCACAGTCAAAGGATATTTCATTAATACAGTAACATCTTTTTCATTGATATTTGTCAGGATGTTCATGTTTTCTTTCTCATGATTAATTTCATAAGCAAACAAAGAGAAATCATTAATGCAGTATCCGATGTTCTGTTCTATATAAGTTGAGACGTCCTGCTCAAGAACATCAATGCTTGCTGGGAAAAAACCCTCGCCTCTATAATAAAAATAAGTAATTATTTCATCATCTGACTGCAGGAATAATGAAGGATAAATCCTCCCCTGTTTCCCGAGTTTAATTAGCGCCTGTTTTGCCGTGGTCTGAAGACATTGTTCAACATAATTTTTTACAGGAGATAACTTCTGGATATCATCCGGCTGCTCATTTATAATCTGCCTTTTTCCGGAGAAATAAATATTAAAAACAACAACCACAACAACTAAAAGAATTACTAACCCCATAATAATCATCAGTGTAAGCTGGGCCCTTTTTTTCATTAAATTATTTATTTATATTAAGTTATATAAAGGTTGCGATTTTAGAAAATCGTAGATCATATTTTTATTTTTTTCACTTTTTCTTTTAAATAATCACTATCCCCAATCAGATTCCTGATTAATTTTTCAGGTGTTTTATATTCCCTCTTTATCTTCGCATATAATTTTCCATTTTTTACAGAGCAATCAGAATACTTTTCCTTAAAAACTTTGCAGTGCTCAGTTATCTTGGTTGGGGGTCCTGTTATCTCCTTATATTCCGGAAGATTTTCCTTTCCAGCAATGTACCAGAATACAGCCTTATTTTTTTTATCCCAATCCCAGCCGGAATCAATTAACTTAAAATCATTCTTTTTCAGCTCCTCCTCAATATACTTGTGAGCTTTTAATAATTTACTCCCTGTAACATCTTCTTTCCCTTTCACAGGGATTACATCTAAAAAGATTAATTTATTCTTTCTGGCTCTTTTTTTCAGAGACTCTAAATCAACCCTTTCTCTGACAAAAAATTCCTCAGAGGGGTTTTTTAAAAACTCCTTTGCTTTTTTTTTAAATAAATTGAATTTTTCCAGGCTTAATGCTGCTGCCGCATTCCTATCAGGAAAAACAGGATCAACCACAATCAAGGGACCGTGTGTTTTTGACTTATTAAGTTCAAAAAGTATTTTTTTATTTTTATAATAAGAATTAATATCAATTATCACCTTTTGCTTCCATTTTACTGAGTTTTTCAATAGTTCCAAAAAAGACCCGTAAAATATAATCAAAATATCTATCACATGACCGGAAAATCCGTTAATATAAGATTCAGCTCCGTAAATTCCCTGTGCCTTACAGAATTTTTTCGTTAACCTGATTTCATCTTCCTGCTTATTTTTAATATTCTTTTTTACCCAGTCAACATGCATCGGGCTCATATCTGTTACATTCAAAGCTTTACCCGGCTCTTTAATATCGAGAACAGGGACAAGTTCACAATTTAAGTTCTGATGTTTGATCTGGAAATAATCCCTCGAGCCATGAACCAGGTCTAACTTCTTAAACCCTGAAAGAATCTTTTTTAGTAATAAAGACAGGTCCTGATTATTATATGAGTAATTAAATTTAACAAAAAGGTCAATATCATAATCATTTTTAATAAAAGTTCCCTTGGCAACAGAGCCTCCTTTAACACAGACTGCCTTAATCTTGTTTCTCTTAATCTGATTATTAATTTCCTTTACAAAATAATCTACTTTTTTCAGGACAGATTTATCGGGCGTAATCTCTTCCTTAATTTTTTCCAAAAAGCTGAATTTATTATCCATAGGCTAGACTAATCAGATGTTCTATAAAAAGATTTCTTTAAGAAAATTTTATAAACATCTCTTCATATTAAAATGTCAAAAAAAGAAAAATGAACCCCCTACAATATCTCACTGATTTAACAGTTGTGCTCCTAATCGGATTAATCTGCGGAATGATCTCAAGAAAATTACAGCTCCCCAATATGCTCCTCCTGCTTCTTGCCGGCATGGGTTTAAGCAGACTAAAATACAACGGTAACCTTGTTTTTGATTTTTCCCATGGATTTCTTATCAGCATAAGTGTTTTAACTTTGGTAATGATTGTTTTTGATGGCAGCAGCAGGTTCAAATTAAAAGAGCTGAACACTTTTTCCAAGTTCGCACTCAAGGTTGTAATAATATTCCTAATATTAAATCTGACAATTCTAGGTGTTGCGACTTCTTATTTATTCAATATAAAAAATGTTTTTCTCTGCTTAATATTTGCCGCAGTAATGTCAGGAACCGACCCGGGAGCAGTATTAACATTATTCAAAAACAGTACGAACAAAGTAATAGAATTGCTTAAAATTGAATCTGTCCTGAACACACCAATAATTGTTTTAATCCCTTTTATTATATTGGACCTGATGGAGTTGAATGTAAATGTTTTCTCCACCTTTGTCGAGCAGGTTAATCCATTCTTACAGCAGATAATAACAGGTGTGGGCACAGGCATTGTAATTGGTATTATTGTTTTCAGAGCTATGAAAAAATTTTATTCAGAGAATTTGTCACCACTTATACTAATCACTGCTGCATTGCTTACCTATATCCTTGCGGAGAGCTTAGGCGGCAATGGTGTTCTCGGCGTATCCATCCTGGGGATATTTTTCGGTAATTTTTATGTCAAAGAGAAGGAAGTCCTCCAGGAATTTTCATCTATGCTCGCAAGTTCACTGGAGATATTAGTTTTTATTCTGATAGGGTTTATAGTCCCGATTTCAATAGGGGTTGATTTTTTCCTGAAATCTATGTTGCTTTTCATATTATTGATTTTCCTGAGATTTATTGCAATTTATCTGGCATATCTCAATGACCATATAAATTTAAAAGAGAAGATATTCATGAGCCTGAATGCCACAAAAGGGATAGCTGTTGCCGTAGTCGCCTTTATCCTCAGCAAAGAAAAGATTTCTAAATATATTTTACAGGACGGTGTAAGAACATTAACCAGCTTTGACCTAATTGAAATCAATGGTACAAGCACGCTGATAACATTAATGATTCTTTTCATAATTTACAGCATGATACTGGCTTCAATCTCCACTAAGTTTTCAAAGTATTTCATAAGAAAAAAGGTTGATGAAGAATAAAAAGCATTAAAACATGTTAAAAAATAATAAATTTTTTTATAAACAACTCATTATTTTCTAAGGTTTAGTCATGAAAACAATAATACTGGACACAAATTTTTTGTTAATACCTTATACTTTTAAAGTAGATATCTTCTCTGAAATAGACAGAATAATGGACACATTATATGAGATTTATGTTCTAAAAGGAACAGTTAAAGAACTTGAGAATATAATTGAAAAACAGCGCGGAAAGCATAAGTATGCAGCTGGAATGGCTCTTGAACTTATAAAGAAAAAAAAAGTAAATATCCTTTGTTCTCCTCTTAAAAAACAAAAAAGCTTATATATGGCTGATAATTCCCAAAAGCATATTGAAGTAGATGAAATAATCTTGAATATTGCGGATAAAAACACAATTATCGCAACACAAGACAAAGAATTAAAACAAAAATTAAAGAAAAAAAATATTAATTTGATTGTGCTTAGAAATAAAAAATATCTAGAGTTGATTTAAATGTTTTATAAAACTTTAATTGAAGACCATATAAGAGTACCGCCTAACCAATTTAGCAAACCAGTAAAAGAAGCCTTATTATTCCAGATTAAGAAGCAATATGAGGGCTATATTTCAAAAGATATGGGTGTTGTAATTGATGTCTCTTCAATTGAAGATATAAGTGATGGCATAATTATCCCTGAAGACGGTGCTGCTTTTTATAAGACAAAATTCATCTTACTGACTTATAAACCAGAGTTACAGGAAGTTGTCCTGTGCCAGGTAAAAGACATGGCTGATTTTGGCGCTTTCATGTCATTGGGTCCAATTGAGGGGATGATCCACATTTCCCAGACCATGGATGATTTTGTTAGTTTCAGCAAGGACAAAGTCCTGCTGGGAAAAGAAAGCAAAAAATCATTGAAAATAGGGGATAAATGCCGTGCCAGAATAATTGCTGTAAGCTACAAAGACCCCACTAATCCTAAATTCGGTTTAACAATGAGACAACCTTCCTTAGGAAGAATTGACTGGATTCAGAAAGATTCTGGTGAAAAAAAAGGTGGTAAAAATAATTAAAATTGAAGAATGGATGTCTAAGCCTGTCATTAGTACTGATAAAAACAAAAAAGTATATGATATTGTTAAGCTAATGGACAAGCATAATATTGGTGTAATTCCTGTGGTGGAAGGAGATAAACCAATCGGAATAATAACTGAGAGAGATATCCTGAGAAGAGTTGTATGTCATGAACTTAATATCCATGAAACAAATATAGAAAAAATTATGACCAAAAATCCCGTTACTGTAAACCATAACGCATCTCTGCTGGAAGTTACAAGATTGATGAGCAAAAATAATTTCAGGAGATTGCTTGTTGTCAAGGACGGAAAACTGGTCGGTTTAATAACAGCAAAAGATATTATCGGAATGATGTCTGCATAAAGAATGGTAAAGGAAAAAGTCTGTAAAAAATGTAAAATTTTTGTTGAGGGAAATGAATGTCCTATTTGCAAGAGTAATCAGTTCTCCACAAACTGGCAGGGCCAGATTAATATAATTGATGCTGAAAGATCAGAAATCGCAAAAAAACTTAAGATATCTATCAAAGGAAAATATGCACTAAAAGTGCGGTGAAATTAAATGAATCTAGAGATAATAAAGCAAAAAGAATTACCACTCGTATCAAGAAAAAGAGTTTCTCTTTGGTACAATGAAAAAAGCGCTACTCCAAGCAGAAAAAACCTGGTTAAAGAACTGGCAAAAATGTTCAAAACCAAAGAAGACCTGATAATAATCAAACATATTTACCCCCAGTTTGGAAAAAATAAAACAAAAATTATAGCACATCTTTATGCAGATAAAAGTAAAATGGAATTTTTTGAGCATAAAAGCTTAATTAAGAAGCATAGTTATGAAGATGAAAAAGAAAAAACAGGTGAACAGCCTCTGCCAGAAGAAAAAAAAGAAGAATCTATAAAAGAGGAAAAACCAGCAACTGAAAAAAAAGGAGAATCCAATAAGGAAGAATAAAAATGGCTAAACCAAGAAAAAGAGAAAAAAAACATATTAACAGAAAACCTGTAAAAATCCATACAATTTTTGAAGGAAGTAAATCCAAGAATAAATCATGTCCAAAATGCGGCCTGGGTGTTTTTATGGCAAACCATAAAGACAGGTGGACCTGCGGCAAGTGTTCTTATACAGAGTTTAAAACTCAAAAATAGAATTAGATAATAGATAACAAAACCAGTTAGTTAGTTATTTTGTGTTTTAGAAGAGTCTTCAGCTATACTCTCAGGTTCTGGAATTGGTTTATCTGAATCTTTATTGTCAGGCATATCTTTTTCTTTTGTAAATGTCCTCTGGAAAATAAGGATATCTTCTGTTGTTAATTTTTTTCTGGATTTAATTTTTTCTTTGACTTCATCACTCTTTTCTTTTAAACTTAGCTCCTGTCTCTTTTTCTTAGCCTTTTTAATTGCCTCTTTCGATTTTGTTGCTTTTTCACTAAGCTTATTCATCTCAACTAATTTTTCTTTAAGCTGGAGGTTTATTTTATTAAATTCATCTTTATAATCAGAGAATATTTTAAAGGCATCTTTTTCCTTTTTTTTAAGTTCGTCTATCTGTTTTGAGAACAAAATCATCTCTTCGTGTTTTTTCTGGCTTAATTTTGCCTTTTCCTGAATTTCCTGGTGAGCTGAGTTTGCTTCTTGTTTTAGGTTTTTAATTTCATTTGAAATTCTGTTGGAGTCATTAACTATATTTGTAACTTCTTCTGACCCTTTGAGTTTCTTTTTTAATTCATTAATCTTTTTCATGACTGTCTTTTCATTCTTAAATGAAAGTGCTTCCGTTTCAATCTTGTATTCCAGTTTCTCAATCTCTTCAGAAATTTTTAAAGGGTTGACTTTTATGTTATACTTTTTAAACAAGTCAAATTTATCCTGGTTCAATCCTTTTATTTTTTCAATTGATTCTTTTACTTTAGAATTAAGCTGTTCTCTTTTTTGTTTGAGTTGTTTTACTTCTCTTGTTAAATTATCTCTTTCATGTTTTAAAGACTTGAGTTTTCTTAAATCAGAAGAAATATCTTTTGAATAAACATTTTTTTCTTCAAAAGCAGTCTCTTTTTTATCATCAATCTCATTTAATTTTATTCTAAGCTCAGTAATCTCTTTTCTAATCAAAGATATTTTTTGCAATACTTCCTTAGTTGATATATTTTTATTGTTATCATTAATCATAATCTCACTTGCATCGTTGTCCCTTTTTCAAAAAAAAGGGTAAAAAATTAACCAAATAAAGCTCCAAGTCCAGCAGCAGCTTTTTCTTCAGAGACTTTTTCCTCTTGTTTGGGTTTTTCCTTTTTTTCTTCAGCTTTAGTGCCTTTTGATTCTCCTGAAACAGGCGCTGCAGCAGAAACAACTGAAGGAGCAGTTTTTATTGCTTCATCAATATTAACCCCTTCTAGAGACGCAACAAGAGCTTTTACTCTAGACTCATCTGGATTAAACCCTGCGGCAGCCAGTACTTTTTTAATACTGTCTTCATCAACTTTTTTTCCAGCTTTATGTAATAGCATTGCAGCATATATATATTCCATTTTTATTCCTCCTCATTAACCAAATAATGATCCTAAACCAGCAGCAATATTTTCTTCAGGGTCTTTTTCCTGCCTTTGTGTGTGCTCTTTTTCATTAGATTGCACTTGTTTTTCTTCTTCAGGTTTATCAAACCTTTTTTCTTCTGGCCCTGATGATAATCTGCCTGACAATGAATTTGCCTGATTATTTGCCTTTACTATCAAATCCGTAAGCGTGTCATCTGTTAAAATATTCTGAGACAATGCAAGTGATTTTGAATCTGTATGTGCTTTTTTAAGCAAAAGTTCAATTGTTTCTTTGCAAGGGTATACAATATAAACAGCAAGATTTAATGATTCTGATGCTGAACTCACAAATTTAGATTCATACTCTGCTGTGTCTATTTTCAATATATCTTTTGTAAATATTGAACCATCTTCATATACTGCAACCAAATCAAGACCAATCTCCATTGGCTCAATTTTCATTCTTAGCAGAATCTGAGCCAGGTCTTCTGAAATTGTTTCTCCTTTCCTTGCTACAACAGCATCTTCTTTTATTACAATTTTTCCTTTTTCAACACCAGTCTTTATCCTGAATTTACCTAACTGGCCGATTATAGGTCCGGGCGTAAAAGATGTTGGACCTGCAGCAACTATTATATCCTTCGGAGCTACCTGGCCAGGTTTAGCAGGGGCCTTAGACTTATTTTTTTCCAGTTCATTAAATATTTTAAAAGGATTCTCTTTTGTAAATAACAATGCAGGCATTCCCTCTAGATGAGGAACTAATTTATCAAGGTCCTTTTTATTGGATTGTTTAAAAGCAAGCTTAATTAATCTCCTCTTAGTCATTGTCAGTTTGGCCTTGTCCCTTATCTGCTGCCTGATTTTCTGAAGCTGCTTTGCCGGAAGATTCTCCATATTTACAGCCCCTATAATAGGGTATTCGTCCAAAAGCCTGGCTAATTCTTCTACTATTTTTTTCTTTTTATCTGAAACATGAGCCATTATTATCACATGATTTTTATTGATTTTCCCATAGTGTATTTAATATAAATTGATCTGATGTTATGTTTTCCGTTTGGCAAATGAGGAATTATTGCATCATAAATTGTTTTCAAGTTATCAATAATAATATTCTCTTCAGTATCTTCTTTTCCGACAATCGTGTGGATTACTGGATCATTTTTTGAATATATCCTCAATGTTTTCTGGAGATTTTCATATAATTGCTTCAGATTTGCATTTGGCGGCACAATACATCCTGCTTTAGGATTCGGCATCTTTCCTCTTGGACCTAAAACCCGGCCAAAAGCAGTAGCTATCTTTGGCATTATAGTTGACTGGGCAATGAAAAAATCATGTTCATCAGCAAGCTTCTTGATGAGTCTTGGATTTTGCTGGTATTTTTCAAATTCCCTATCCGGAATAGTCGTATCGCATACCTTCTCGGATTGCTCTGTCAGTTCCGGAGCTACAAGTGCACAGACCCTTGTTTTTTTGCCTTTTGATTTATGCAGGTGAATAAAGAAATCTATATTCTGTTTTTTCATATCAATATCTTTGAGATTAAATACTATGTCAATAGTCTGCTTAAAATTGCGCTTAGGAGAATCCTTTTTTAATTTATTCAATGCTTCTTTAATTGATTTGTCATCCATAGTTGATCAACCCTCCTACAAAAGCCTTGTAGTTTACGGGAATACTGTCTTATTGCTAGGAAGAAGAAGGTATTTAAAAAGGTTACGGCAAAGAGGGCTTTGCACAAGAAATATTACTAAGCAGGGAATTTTTGTGCAGTTTCATGAATATTTAAAACAATTTTAAAATCACTTGTGCAATTAATGTTGATAGTACACCTATAAGAATTCCAACTGCAATATGCAAGCTGATATTATCCTGCCAGGATTTCCTCTTTCCATGCTTTGCTTCTTCAAGTTGCACTTTTTTTTCATGTTCCAAGGAGTTTTCTTGACCTTTTATTATTTCATCAGGTATAGGTACACCAGCAGACCTTTTTAGAAATTTTAGTTTATCAATCTCAAATTGTTTTTTACTAATGTTTGATTTCATAAAAAAAATAGATTATTTATATACTTATAAATATATGTTACACTATATAAATGACGAATTTTTGTGCAGAATCACTATTTTTTGTGCAGAATCAGATTATTTGCCTAAGCCTATGCCTGCAAATGCTCCCTGATATATTCTAGAAACTTATCAACATCTATAGGCTTAGAAAGATAATCTTTTATCCCGGCTTCACGGCAGTGCTCAATTATATCAGGATCTGCTTGTTCAGTAACCGCAGTAACTGCAATTATAGGTAAATCAGGTCTTATCTCTAGAATTTTTCTTGTAGCATAATAGCCATCCATTTCAGGCATTACAATATCCAGCACAACTAATCCAACATCAGTGTGATTTTGGCAATAGTCTATTGCCTCCTGTGCACTTTTTGCTGTTTCAACTTCTATTCCTTCACTTTATAAAATTCTCCTGTATAAATCAAGGTGATAAACATCATCATCCACTAATAAGACTTTTCCCAGTAAACCTTCGCTCATTTTTGAAGAAGTAAAATGATTTTATATTTAAATGTCACTAAAATCCGCTGAAAACACACTACTTCCGCTTAAAAGCCGAAGCTTACGCACGTTTTCTTTTTCGCGGATTTTAGGACACCAAAAAAGCAGAAAATTATGCTAAATGAATTCATCTCACACCCTAAAGGGAGGTGTTTTCTGCTTTTTTGCGTGTAAGCTTATTTTTCACGTATTTTTTAAAAAAGTTTTTATAACTCAATTACTTTACTACACTAAAATGAAAAAGATTTCTGTTTCTTTATTGCTTTTTTTCCTGGTTTCATCAGCTCTTGCATGCGTTGATTCCGACAACGGGATAAATTACTTATTGCAGGGATATTGCTATGATACGCATGACAACCAGGGCACAGATTATTGCCAGGGGGATTTTTTAATTGAGTATTTTTGTGAAGAAGACAGGTGCAAGATAAGGGCAGTCTCCTGCAAAGAATGCATTGACGGGATATGTCATGACGAAAGCATTTCATCTGTTTTAAAAATCAAGGCAAAAGCCTCTCAAACAAAAGGTGCTTCTCCTTTGACAGTTGAATTTGATTCTGAAATAATAGAAGGTGAAGCTGTTGAATATTACTGGGATTTCGGGGATTATGTTGTAAGCACCAAACA
Organism: Candidatus Woesearchaeota archaeon; assembly: GCA_016935095.1. GTDB lineage: Archaea > Nanobdellota > Nanobdellia > Woesearchaeales > GW2011-AR15 > WJJD01. The sequence goes on along the minus strand of JAFGRO010000081.1, from coordinate 4,091 downwards.
TAAGACAACTCATACTTTCAAAAAACCAGGCAAATATGATATTACCTTGACTGTAAAAGACAGTGAAAATAACCAGGCTCAGGACAAGATCGAGATTGTTGTTGTGGATAATCATGCTCCTGAAGCTGAATTAAGACCGCATATTGTTTTAAAAAGCTCTGTTGTAATGTTTGAGACTATTGTCTCAGATCAGGATGGAGATGAAATATCTTTAAATCTGGAATTTGGCGATGGGCTTTCGTCAGATAAATTAAATCCAATTCATGACTATAAAAAGCCAGGGGAATACACTGCAGTCCTGACTGTAAGAGATATTTACGGAGCTGAAAATTCAGTTACTGAAAAGGTTTTAATTGATATTTCACTAGTCCAGGAAGGAAGAACATTGTTAGCTGAAAATGAACTTTGTCCAGAGGGATATCTTACTAAACTATTAAACAGGAAAGCCGAATATGAATCTGAGATTGATGAATCAGAAAAGACATACAAAGAAACTGAAGCTGAGATGGAAAAATCGGGATATAGTTTAGATAAATCCGAGTGTAAAATAAAAGAGAGACAGGAAAATCTCGATAAAAACAATAAGGGTTTAGAAGAAATTGAAAAAAAGACCTCAGAAATCAATAAAGAGATTGAAAAAGTCAATACAAAAATCATTGAAAAGCAGAAAGAATTTGACCTGGTATTAGATACACTTTCTACAGGAGATTATGTTGAAACAAATAAAAAAAATAACCCCTTGCTTGGCTTGGAATCAGGAGGCGCTCTTAGTTTTGACGGAGGCAATACATGGATTACAGGGAAGGGCGGTGCAGGAATTTTCAATTTAATCAAAAATCTCCAGAAGTATTCTAAAGAAAAGAAATCAGCTAAAAAACTGGGCAAAGAACTGACAAAGCTAAGAAAACAAAAATCCAGGCTGGAAAACAGTAAGAACGAATTAGAAAATGAGATATCTGATTTTAAAGAAGAAATCTCTAAAACAGAAGATATTCTGGATGATCTTAATAAACAGGAATCTGGCACAGAAACAAAAAAGATATCTCTTGAAAAAAAACTTGATGAATTAGAAAAAAAAATCAATGCATTAAAAAGAGAAATAACCGAATTTAATGAGATTAAAGCTGAATGTGAAATGAGAGCTGAAAATGTCAATGACTAAAATTAAAAAAAGAATAATTACAGGAGTGGTTTTATGGTTTATATTATTGATTGTTGTCTACAGTTTCAGTGCATTAATCAACAGAAATATTGTTGTTTTTATTTTAGGAGGCGCATATAGTTTATTTTTTTCCGGCTTATTTACATTTATTATCTTCTTTGTAAGTTATGCCATACCTCAAAGGATATTCAAAAAAAAACAAGAGGAAATTATTAAAGAATATTTATACCAGACAATTGTTATTTTAGTTTTTGCATTGATAGAATATTTAGTTGCAGTAAGACTCTTTGTCGGATTTAACTTGTGGGAGTTTAATATCATATTTTCAAAAGGTATTTGGATTGGAATATTTTCAAGGATTTTTGTACTGATGATTATCGGCTTAATCGCAGGATATCTAGGAATTCTTTTCGGAAGGTCAAAAACAGCAAAAAGATTGTTATAAAACAGAAAATTTAAATTAAAATTTTTTTTATTTAAATTTAATATGGCTGGAATAAGCTCAATATCCAGAAAATATAAACACAGGCTTTTTTTAGTTTTTACATTAATTTTAATAAGTTTATTTATGGCAGGTTGCTCAGAAGAAGAACACCAGTTGATTGAAAGGGAAAGCAAAATACCAATTGATGCTGTGAAGGTTATGCCTGAAGAGGATTTATCTCCTCCTATATTGCATTCAGATGAGTTTGAAGAGCCTGTGCCATTGGCTGTGATTAACACAGCTGGTGCAGAGGATTCTCCTTTTATTCCTGAAAACAGAGATGAGATTTATTTCTTTTTTACACCTGATGTAAGAGTCCCGGTTGAGAAACAGATCTTTGATGGTGTTACAGGAATCTATGTTTCAAAAAATATTAACGGCGCATGGCAGAAGCCAGAACGCATATTCTTACAAAAACCAGGAAAACTTTCCCTGGAGGGTTGTGAGTTTGTTCATGAAAATAAAATGTTATTCTGCACTGCAAGAGAAGGGTATACAGGGCTACACTGGTTCAGTGCTGAATTCAAGGATGGAAAATGGACTGACTGGAAACTCGCTGATTTTAATCCTGAATTTGAAGTCGGTGAATTGCACATAAAAGGAAATGAACTCTACTATCATTCCGATAAAAAAGGAGGCAAAGGAGAAAATGACATATGGATGCTGACTAAAGTTGATGGCAAATGGATTAATCCTGTTAATATAGAAGCAGTTAACAGCGAAGTAAGTGATGGCTACCCTTATATCACACCTGAAGGTAATGAGATGTGGATCAACAGGTGGTATAAAGGAACCCCTGCTGTTTTCCGGTCAAAAAAAATCAAAGGGGAATGGTCTGAACCTGAGTTAATTATATCTCAGTTTGCAGGTGAGCCGACTCTTGACAAAGAGGGAAATATTTATTTTGTCCATCATTTTTATAAAGACGGAAATATGATAGAAGCTGACATTTATGTTGCATATAAAAAAATAAGACAATAAATTTAAATTATTATTGATTTTAATTATAAGAATGGTCTCAGTTTTTGAAGCAATTATTTTAGGGATTGTGCAGGGCATAACTGAATGGCTTCCAATAAGCTCATCAGGCCATCTTGTCTTGATGCAGAACCTGATGAATACTGATGTGCCTGTTGTTTTTGATGTTGTTTTGCATTTCGGAAGCTTATTTGTCATCCTATTAGTTTTCTGGAAGAGGATAATTGCTCTGATTAAAGGCCTCCTGAAAAAGGATAAAAAATCCATTAATCTTGTGCTAATGCTTTTGTTTGCATCAATCCCTATTGCAGTTATTGGTGTTTTCCTTAATGATTTAATTAAATCCATTTTCAATAATAACCTGACTGTGGGAATTTCTTTATTGATTACTTCAGCACTTCTTTTTTTAAGCAGATTCCCTAAAAACAAGACCAAAAAACTGGATTTTAAAAACACTTTTTTAATTGGCATAGCGCAGGCTCTGGCTATTTTACCGGGAGTTTCAAGATCAGGAGCAACAATCTCAGCTGGGTTAATTCAAAGCGTAAAAAGAGAAGATGCTGCTGAATTTTCTTTTTTATTGGCAATTCCCGCTATTATCGGAGCGACTGTCTTCGAGATGAAGAATTTATCTCAGATAAGTAATTTCACTCCATTAATTATATCAACATTAACAACAATAATTGCAGGTTATTTTTCATTGAGGTTATTATTAAGGATTATAAAAGAAAAAAAGTTCAGCTGGTTCAGTCTTTATTGTCTGATTCTCGGAATAATTATAATCACAGCCCATTAAAATATACTATTAGAAATATAAGGGAGCATAGCTTTAAATAGGTAATTAAAATAAGAAATCATCATGAATATCATAACAATTGTCGCAAGATTCACCATTACTTTTATTCTTTCAGTTATTTTCGGGGTTGAAAGACAAAAATCCCATAAGCCCATTGGCTTCGGCACATTCATATTTGTTGCAGTGGGCTCATGCAGTCTTGCAATAATCGCACTGGATTTAAATGCAGAAAACCCTCTGCCTCTATTAAGTGCTATTGTAACCGGAATAGGTTTTCTAGGAGCAGGAGCTTTAATAAAAACAACTGATAAGATTTTTGGATTTACTAGTGCAGCAAGCATCTGGATTTTCGCAATATTTGGACTATCAATAGGCACAGGCCAATATATTATAGGATTAATCAGCTATGTGATTATATGGATTGTGACTTTCTATGATATATACCTTGAAAAAAAAGGTATAGGCTCATATCAAAAGAGAGTAGGCATTACAACAAACAGGATCATAAATGAAAAAGAAATTAAAAACATACTCAATGTAAGTCTAAAGAGATTTAAATTGATTTACAGTGAAGTTGACAAAACAAAATGAAATAAGGGGACACCCCTTATAATCCCCTTCCGCTTCGTTCCTCGTCAACTTTTTCAAAGTTGACGTATCTCACTCAGCGG
>JAFGRO010000080.1 GCA_016935095.1 Candidatus Woesearchaeota archaeon | reverse complement strand
TTCATGCATAATCTGTAAAGCAACATAAACTTTACAGTTCAGCCCATCACGAGAGTTGCTTGGGAGAGTTATTGATGAAATATCAAGCGATGATCCTTAAGAGTTAGTGTAATGGGCAACAATTTCATAATCAAAAAGTTTCAGAAAAGAACAAGATGCTTTACATATTCATTTCATTATATATTTGTTAAGAAATGTTAAAAAGGAATATAAGATAAAAAATTAAATTTAAAATAGAGATATATTAAGGCATTCTTGTTCTGGCTAAAATTTGAGTATAATGCAAAATCAGGTGTTATCATGATTATTAATTTAAAAGACAAATTGAATAAATTAATGATGTTATTAAGTTAAACACACCTGTTTCTGGAATTTTTTGAATTGTTTAAAATTATGAACATAAAAATACGAAAATAAAAAATAATAATTAAACCGAGGTGGTTTAAATGGGAAAAATAAATCCAGTATCAGCAAAATACTTTATACATGCTGAAATTGAAATAAAAGGGGTTGTTGACAAACCCGATGTTATCGGAGCTATATTCGGACAGACCGAAGGATTATTAGGCTCTGAGTTAGAATTAAGAGAATTACAGAAATCAGGAAAAATAGGAAGAATTGAAGTAGAATTAGATACAAAAGCAGGAAAAACCTCAGGGACAATTACAATACCTTCAAGCCTTGACAAGGCAGAAACCTCTATTATAGGTGCTGCTTTAGAGGTGATTGAAAGAATAGGCCCGTGCAAGTCAAAAGTCAATGTTAAAAAGATAGAGGATGTAAGGGTAAGCAAAAGGAAATTTGTTACAGATAGGGCAAAAAGCCTTTTGAAGAATCTTATGGATGACTCAATGCCTGATTCACAGGAACTTGCAGATGAGGTAGCTTATTCTGTAAGGATGATGGAAATTGTCGAATACGGCAAGGAAAGGCTTCCTGCAGGACCTTTTGTAAAGGACAGTGATGAGATTATTGTTGTTGAAGGAAGGGCAGATGTTCTGAATCTGTTGAAATACGGCTTTAAGAATGCTATTGCTATGGAAGGTACAAATATCCCACAGACAATAATTGACTTGTGCAGGGAAAAGGTTGTTACAGTCTTTGTTGATGGTGACCGTGGCGGAGACCTCATAACAAAGGAACTTTTAGGGACTACAGAAATAGATTTTGTTACCAAGGCTCCTGACGGAAAGGAAGTTGAGGAATTAACAAAGAAAGAGATACATAAGGCAATGAGGGCAAAAATAACCTCAGAGCAGGCAGAAATGGACCTGAAAGGGGTGAAAGCAGACAACAAGGACAGTAAAGATAACAGGGAAAACAGGGAAAGGTCATTCAGTTCCCGGTCTTCTTACAGCAAGACATCAAAAGGCTCAAGGCCTTTTTCAAGGAGAAAGCAGGATTCAAGGGGAAAACCAATGAGTTCAAGAAGCAGGGATTCTCCTGCAAGGTCTTCAAGAAAAACAGTAAGGAAACCAACCAAGGATGAGAAATTAAAGTTCAAGGATTTGCTTGAGGATTTAATAGGCACAAAAGGCGCTTATGTATTGGATAATGACCTGAATGTCTTGGGAAAAGTTCCTATTTCAGAGCTTAAAAGCACTCTTGAGAATCTTGAGGAAGTCTCGGCTGTTGTTTTAGACGGCTCAATAGACAGCAAATTAGTAATGCCTGCAGAAAAGGCAGGAGTGGATTTTATTATAGGAATGGAAAACAATATGGATAAGGCCAAGACCCATATTTATATAGCAACAGAAGAGGAGATTGAAAAATAAAGCAATAAAGCCTCTGAACAGAATTAGCATAAATATTTTTTCTTTTTTATTTCTCTTATTTATTTTTTTATCTTTTAATTTTTTTTCAATTATATTTGTTATATTTATTCATATTCTCTTTTTATCCTTTTATAATTTCCTTTAGCTTTTCAACAGACTCAGGATTCTGCAGGGTTGAAATATCACCAACTTCTTCCCCTTTTATCAGGCTTTTCAGGATTCTTCTCATAATCTTTCCTGACCTTGTTTTTGGCAGGCTTTCAACAAAATAAAATCCCTTTAGCTTAGCTATGGGCCCTATGCCTTTTACAATCATATCCTGCAGTTCTTTTTCAAGTCTTTCCTTATCATCTATTTCCCCTTTTGTTATTACAAAAGCAACAGGAACTTCACCCCTTAATTCATCTGGTTTGCCAATGACCGCTGCTTCATTAACTGCAGCATGTTTGTCAATTACATTTTCCATTTCACCTGTGCTCATTCTGTGGCCTGCTACCTTTAACACATCATCAAGCCTTCCTATTATTCTGAATCTTCCTCCGTCATCCCGGTAAGCCCCGTCTCCGCTGAAATAATACTTATCGTTTCTCCAGTATGTTTTTTTAAACCTTTCAGGGTTTTTCCATACACCTCTCAATAAGCCAGGCGCAAAAGGCGATTTCTGGACAAGATAACCCTGCTCTCCTGTTTTTATTACCTCATTGCCTTCCTCATCAATTATAGTATGCCTTGTTCCCGGAAAGCTGTTGCCTGCCCAGGCAGGTATAAAAGGCCCCACGCCAGGCAAAGAATTTATCATAGTGCCTCCTGTTTCAGTCTGCCACCAGGTATCAATCAGAGGGCATTTTCCCTTGCCTACTGAGTTAAGATACCACAGCCATGTTTTTTGGTCTATACATTCTCCCACACTTCCAAGAACCCTAAGGCTTTCAAGCCCGAATTTCTCAGGTATTTCCTTGCCGTGGCTCATCATGAGCCTTAATGCAGTAGGTGCAGTATAAAATACACTTATTTTATGCTCTTCTATTATTTCCCATGGCCTTTCGGGATTAGGCCAGTCAATCAGCCCCTCAAACAATACTGTGGTTATGCCGTTCAGAAGAGGGCCGTAGCAGACATAACTATGCCCTGTGACCCATCCTAAATCCGAGGTGCACCACATCACATCATCTTCATGTAAGTCAAAATCCCATTTGGAAGTCCAGTAAGCCTGAGTTATATATCCTCCTGTATCATGCATAACTCCTTTTGGCTTTCCTGTTGTTCCGCTTGTGTATAATAAGAAGAGAAGGTCTTCTGATTTCATTTTGACAGCTTCGCATTCATTATCTGCCTTTTCCAATTGCTCATGCCACCATAAGTCCTTTTCTGTTATTTCTGTTTCATTTCCTGTCCTTTTCACAACCAGAACCTTTTTTACATTAGTATCTTGGATGCCTTCATTGGCTTTTTTCTTTAAATCCTCAATTTTGCCTTTTCTGTAATATCCGTCTGAAGTAATCATGACTTCTGAGCCACCGTCTTTCAGCCTTGTGTTAAGGGCTTCAGCTGAATAGGCTGAAAATACAACAGAGTGCACTGCGCCGATTCTTGCACATGCAAGCACAGATATTATAATCTCAGGTATCATAGGCAAATATATAGTGACAACATCCCCTTTTTTTACGCCCAGGGACTTCAAAACATTGGCTGCCTTATTGACTTCTTCATATAACTGCCTGTAGCTGTATTTCTTAGCTTCTTCTTCTTTTATTTCAGGAATCCATATGAGTGCTGTCTTATCCCCCTTATCATTAAGATGCCTGTCAAGGCAGTTATAGGCTGCGTTTGTCTCTGCGCCGATAAACCATTTAAAGTCAGGTATCTTTTCCTCATAAGCCTTTTCCCATTTGCTGAACCATGCTATTCCTTTTGAGGCAAGGTCCTCCCAGAAAGCAACAGGGTCTTTTTCAGCCTGATCATAGACTTCACTGCTGTTAACACATGCCTTTTGTTTTATTTCTTCTGAAGGCCAGAAAAATATCCTGTCTCCTTCTTCTGTTTTGTTTAATCCTGAGTTTTCCATTTTTTATCACCTTATTATTTATTTTTATAATCTTTTTTATCCTGTTAATTAAAATAAAGGGAAAAATACAAGAGATACAATAGTCATTAGTTTAAGCAATATATTAAGGCTTGGCCCTGCACAGTCCTTCAGAGGGTCTCCGACAGTGTCACCAACTACTGCCGCGCTATGCCATGGTGTTCCTTTTTTATTTTCGATATCCTCAATATATTTCTTTGCATTGTCAAGGGCTCCCCCTGAATTTGCCATTGTTAAAGCAAGAACAAATCCACAACTAATACTGCCTGCAAGAAATCCACCAAGGGCAGCTTTGCCTAAAGAAAGTCCTATTATTATAGGAAAAAATATAGCAAGCAGTGTTGGCAAAGACATTTTTTTCAGGGCTGAATTAGTAACGATTGAGACGCATCTGTTATATAAAGGCTTTTCCCCTTTTTTTATCCTTTCCTCAAACTGCTTTCTTGTTTCCTCAATTACTTTTGCTGCAGTGGAACTCACTGCTTTTATTGTCATTGATGAGAATATAAATGGTATTACTGCCCCTATAAGAAGTCCTGCGACAACACCCGGGTTTGTTATATTTATGGACTCAATACCCGTCTTTTCTGAATAGGTAACAAATAATACAAGCGCAGTAAGTGCAGCTGAGCCTATTGCAAATCCCTTGCCCAGGGCTGCGGTTGAGTTTCCTATTGCATCAAGCCTGCTTGCCCTTTCTTTTGTCTTTTTTCCAAGCCCCGCCATTTCCGAAATTCCTTCAGCATTATCAACAACAGGACCATAACTGTCAATTGCAAGAGTAATCCCTAGAGTACTAAGCATTCCCACAGCAGCTATTGCTATTCCATAGATTGAGGCAAAATGATATGAAATTAAAATCGAGAGTGATACTATTATAATAGGGATTAATGAAGACATCATCCCCTGGCCAAGGCCTGCAAGCACAGCAGTTGCAGGGCCTGTTCTTGCCTCTTCCACTATTTCTTTTGTTGGGGAAAAATCATATGATGTGTAATATATTGCAACAAAGCCAATTATAATGCCTGAAACCAGGCCGGTCAATATACAGTAAAATAGTTCCATCTGGAACCATGAATTTATGATTATAAATGAAAATACAGCCATTAATATTGATGAAATTATTATGCCTTTTGTTAATGCATTCCTGCCTTTTACAAAAGGTATTGTAAGGACAGAGCTGAATACTCCAAGTGAAGATATTAGCAAAGGTAATAATGAATCAAAAAATGCCCCTGCAATGGAGCTTATTGCTATTGCTGCTATGATAGCATCAGAATAGCTTTCAAAAAGGTCAGCGCCCATCCCTGCCACATCTCCTACGTTGTCTCCCACAAGGTCTGCTATAACAGCAGGGTTTCTTGGGTCATCTTCAGGAAGTTTTTTCTCAACTTTTCCCACTAAATCAGCACCAATATCAGCACTTTTTGTGTATATCCCGCCGGCTACTCTTGCAAATAATGCAATGCTGCTTGCTCCAAATCCAAAGCCAAATAAAACAGATGAGTCCCCGAAAATAAGAAATAATAATGTTATACCTAAAAGGCTTAGTCCTATAACAAGGAAAGACATAACAGAGCCTGAAAAGAAGGCTGTTTTCATCCCTTTTTCCTCAGATTTTTCACATGCCCATGCAGTCCTCCCGTTTGATTTGGTGGCTGCTGTCATTCCAAGCCTTCCGGCAAGTGCAGAAAACAATGCTCCTAAAATAAAAGCAATAATCAGGGGAAAAGAATGAAGTGTGAAAAAAATTATGAAACAAAAAGAAACAACGAAAATCGCAACACCTATATACTGCCTGTTCAGGAAAGTGGTTGCACCCTCCTGAATCAATAATGAAATATTTTTTACCTCTTTTGTTCCCTGCTCCTGTTTTAGCAGATATACTAATAAACCTATGGAAACTAGGAAAGAAAGAATAATACTTATGAAGATTATAGATAACATTTTTTATAAATCTCTTTTCTAATTTTAATATATTGCTTGTTTTTAAATATTTCTATTTCAGAATTAAGACTATTTTAATATATTAATACAACATACCAAAAACTATTTATATTACCTTCATAAAAATAAAATAGACTAAAAAAAGAGGTTGAAAAACAAATGCAGAATATCTTTTATGACATTGCACTGATTATAATTATTGCTACAATCGGCGGCTATATAGCAAAGATTCTCAGGCAGCCTTTAATACCTGTTTATATTGTTGTAGGCATAATTCTTGGTCCTGTCATGGGGCTGATTACAGACTCAAATGTCATATCCACGTTATCTGAGCTTGGTATAGCCTTTCTTTTGTTTATAGTGGGTTTGGAATTAGACTTCAGGAGATTAAAGGAAATTGGGTCTATTGCAACATTCGGAACAATAATGCAGTTCTTGATTATGTTCATTATAGGCTTTTTTATAAGCCTCGGCTTAAATTATAACTATATAATCTCTGTTTATATGGGGTTATTTCTTGCTTTCAGCAGCACCATGGTTGTTGTAAAGCTGCTTTCAGACAAGAAAGAGCTTGAGACCCTTCATGGAAGGATTGTTGTAGGGATTTTGCTTATGCAGGACATTCTGGCGATTTTAGCATTAACTATTTTATACAGGATAAATGAGTTCAGTGCTTTTCCTGTTTTAGGTTCCTTGTTCAAGGCATTACTGCTAATAGTGGGGGCTGTCCTGCTCAGCAAATTCATATTCCCAAAGATATTTGAAAAAGCAGCAGACACTCCTCAGCTATTATTTCTGGTCAGTCTGACAGTGTGCTTTCTTTTTGCAACCCTTTTCAGCTACATAGGATTTTCCATAGTTGTGGGGGCATTTATTGCAGGGGTAACTCTTGGTAATTTACCTTATAACTTTGAGATAATAGGCAGGGTAAACCCTTTAAAGGATTTTTTTTCAGTATTGTTTTTTGTTTCCATAGGCCTGCAGCTGGTATTTTCAGAATTGAGGAAAATAATAATACCTTTTCTTATTTTTTCTTTTGTTGTATTATTGATTAAGCCTTTTGTTACAATACTTATTTGCAGCCTTTTCGGCTATAAAAAAAGAACCTCTTTCAATTCATCACTGTCCTTGGCAGAGGTTTCAGAGTTTTCACTGATAATAGCTGTGCAGGGTCTTGCCTTAAATCACATAAACCACCACATATTTACCCTGATATTGTTTGTAGCTATTTTCACTATGGCTGTTGCCTCTTATTACATAAAGTTTGACAATTGGCTATATTATAATATAGGGAGCAAGTTCAGGTTTATAGACAAGATAAATCCTAATAAACGGGAGCTTGTTTCATCAGGAGAGGATTACAACTACAACTGGGTCTTGGTCGGTGCTGACAGGATAGGCTACTCTATAATGAACCATTTTAAGAATAAACAGGAAAAATTCATTATTGTTGATTTCAATCCGGATGTTATAAGGAGGCTTAAGGAAGAGCATATTCATTATATTTACGGGGATATTGCTGACCCTGAAATTATTGAAAGATTAAACTGGAATCATGTTCATACAATCATAAGCACTGTTCCCGGAAGGGAGGAAAACCTTCTGCTGATAAAAAAAGTCAGGGAAAAGAATTCTGACATAAACATTCTTGTAACTGCTTCTTTTGTGGAGGATGCATTGTCTCTTTATGATGCAGGTGCAGATTATGTTATACTTCCGCATTACCTTGGAGGAGAGCATGTTTCAGTTCTGCTTGAAAGCGTTTCAAACAATCTTGATAAGCTGATAGATACAAAACTGGGGCACATAAAAGAGCTCAAGATCAGAAAAGACATTCATAAAAAGCATAAATAATTAATCATTGATAAATACGCTTTTTCAAAACAACCTGAACAAAAAACAAATTTTATAAACAACAGGCAATATAAGAATATCAGGAAACAAGTGTGAATAAAAATGTACAGGTATGATGCTGGCGAACGGCTTGTAAAATACGGCTTTATAAAAAAGCAATATGCAGACCTTTATAAGATTGATAAAGATAAAGGCAATTATATAAAAAAAGATGGGACTGATATTAAAAAAGAACATGCAGACCAGGAATTTGCTGAAAACACATTATGGTTTGAGGAGCCTACAGGCTTTCCCGACCCTGAAGCAAGATATAGAATTATTATACAGGAGCCCAATATATCTGTTGAGGATGTTTATTTCTGGATGATGGACCATCTGAGTTTTAATTGGCAGATGGCTTATTTTGACAAAATTACGGATGTATTTTCTGCTGCAGAGAGCAGTGCATTCTGGGGTGTTGCTCAGCAGAGGATTGGGCTGCAGCAGGATAAGGTAAGCAATTTCATGGCAGTCATAGGCAAGATGGTAAAAGAGTTGTTCCAGTTGGTCAGGGAGATAAGGATTTTAAAGGAAAAATTGGAGCATTATGAGGACAGCATGAAAGGGGATGAAGCATCTGAGATTACATTAAAAGGATATTGGATTGATATGGTTGAAGGAGGCTCCAAGAACCCTGCTTCAGTTTACGGAATGGCTAGGGAAGTCGGGTTTGCAACTTTGCCTGATTTGTTTTTTTCTGTGAATCCCGATAAAAAAGAAGATGTTGATGAAAAGGTAGATAAACTTGAATTTAACAGGAAAGTAAAAGAGGTACTGAAAAGAAAACTAAAGGCATACATGGTATGGAGAGACTCAACATATAAGGAATTAAAGACAAGAGAGAAATTTACTTTAAAATATTTAAGGCAGCACTGGGATGTTATAAAGATGTATATGAACTGGGTAAAGCCTTATTTAAGGAATATACAGAGAATGCAGATGAAAGAAAAGCACATAAAAAGCGCAGATATAATAGGGGCTTTTGAGACTTCTGTTACAGAAATAGAGGTTCTGGCCAGAAGGCCTTATAAAAAAGGGAAATATGAGTCAGTTGTCCTGCTTAATCTTTTTTACCGGACATCTCCCACTATGAGTTATAATCAGGAATACCAGAGAGGGCCATTGCACATGGGAACTGTAGAGGGAACACTAAGGGCTTATGCATGGACAACTAAACAAGTTGAAATGTATGAGAAGATGAAGGATGAGGAAGATATGGAGCTTCTGAAAAATATTGATAATTCAGTAAAGGCAGCAATGGAAGCTTTAGGTGAAGAGTTAGAGAACTACCTTAAGGAGGCTGATGCTAAAAAAGAAGAGCTTCCTGAAAAAAAAGAGGAAAAAAAATTATCAGCAGCATTAAAGGAAAGTGCTGATCCCTTTCTTTCAGTATTCAAAGGATTTGGCAGCTTGTTTGGTGCATTAATTCCCAAAAAACAAAGTTCAAAAGCCAGCTTAAAAAACAATAAAGGGGATGCTAAAGGACTTGCCAAGGCAGCTGCATGGCAGACTTACAAGAATTTCAAGAAAAGCAGGGGCCTGCTTCACTGGTCATGATTTGTGTTTGATTATTTATTGGTATCTTTTATATTTTATGAATTAAAATGGTAAGGGTTAAACAGGATAAAAATATGGGGATTATTTCAGCAGAGGAGAAAATAAAGCAATTAAAGACATTAGAGGAAAATACAAAAAAAGAGATTGATGATACCAGAGATAAGATAAAACAGCTTGAAGAAGAACGGAAAAGGAAGGAATCACAACTGATGGAAGCCGAGCATCTTATGGAAGACAGCATTGAGGAAATGACAGAAGAGGAAGAGGAGGGGTTAAAACAGCTTGAGGAGCTAAGAAAAAAAAGAGAAGGTATACTGAAAGAAATTGGCTCAGAAAGCGAACTGGAAAATGCTGTCAGGGAAACAGAAGTAGAAAATGCTGAGGAAGCAGGTCCCCAGTATGGCATTGCAATGGAAGAAGGGCCTAATCTTTATCAGGGTACGGCTATGAATAATGAAGCAGGAGGGACTGTTTATGAGAATTATGAGGACAGGTGGACCCCCGAGGAAAAGAATCTCTATAATAACATCAAGGCAACTCTGGGTGAGGAAATAATTGATAATATTTCTTTAGGCTATAAAAAAAAGAGAGGCTATCCATAAAAATAAAGGATTAGATTTTTAAACTTTAAATCCATAGATATAAACAAGTATAAACAGATATAAACCTGTAAAAAAAGGAAAACAAATACAGATAATAAAAATGAAATTCAAGACAGGCTATTTTGGTCCTATGGACAGGAATTATTACGAGGATAAAGACGATTTTCCTGTTTCTTCTATAGGAACTACTGTAGCAGAAGGCCAGGGCTCAGGCGCTTTCAGGGACAGTGTCCAGGGGGCAATAAGGAGAGGGGCATCCACAATAGAGCTTTCAGGCTCTCCTGAAGGCCAGCAGCAGGTTCCGGGAACAGGATTTGAGGCTTACGGCAGGGAGCAAAGGGAGGAACTGAGAGAGATTGCAAGAGCCAATGAAATAAATATAAACAGCGTGCATGTTCCTGCACAGGTTGTAGGGAATCTTTCTGGTCTGGGGCAGAACGGCTTTTCAGATGAGATGAGAAAGAGGGAAATGGATGAAGTAAGAAAAGGCATAAGGTTTGCAGCAGAGGCAGCACAGGGAGGTGCTGTTGTTGTCCATACAGGTGAATTCCCGAGGACTATAGAGGATGCAAGATGGAATCAGGAGGGAAGATGGAAGGATTCTTTTGAGGCATATCCTGAAGAAAAAGAAAGGGCTATAAAATATCTTGTTGATGACAGGACAGGTGATATAATAAAATCAGTAAGAAAAAGCCAGATTGTTACTGTCCCTAAATATAAAAGGGACCCTAATACTATGGATTATGTTGATGAAGAAGGCAAGATAATAGATATAAGCAAAGACCCTTTGAAAAAAAAGGTTGTATGGAATTCTGAGCAGCAGAAGTTTGAGACAGAAACCAAGACATGGAAAGACATTGAAGAGGAATCAAAAAAATGGAACAAACACCATCCTGATGATATATTAACTCCTGAAGAATATTTTTTCAGGGAAACAATGGATGCTCAGGAGGCACAGACCAAAGGATGGGCTATTTATCATTCCCATAAATATGAAGATCAAAAAGAAATGGCAAACAAAATAAAAAAAGCTCTGGATTTTTATAACAAGCTTGAGGATTCAATGCCTGAGGAAGAAAAATGGAAGCTTTTGAGAGAAACCGGCTATTACCGTGAGTTGAGCGGATTGATACCTCCAGATACAAAATATCCCTCAGAGATATTAAAACAAAATTTAGGGGACATAAACCAGAATCTTATACACATGGAAGAAGGTGCAGCAGGTTATGAGGCACAGGCCAAGGACATAGCTTTAACAAGGGAGCACATCACAACAACAGAAAAATACGCAAAAGAAAAAAGCATTGATTCACTGTCTGATTTAGGAATAGAGGCAATGAAGCAGTCAAACAACCCTATTGTAAAAAAAGACATATATATTGCTCCTGAGAATATATTCCCTGAAATGGGCTATGGCGCCCATCCTGATGAGCTTATAGATTTTATCAAAGAAGCAAGGGGAAAAATGGCTGAAAAACTGCAGAGGAATTATGGATATTCAAAATCAACGGCTGAAAAAGAGGCAAAAAACCATATAAAAGCAACTTTTGACACACAGCATTTGGGTATGTGGAGGAAGCATTTTAAGGCAAAGCCGAATGAGAATCCCGAGGATGTTGACAATAGATTCAATAAATGGTACATGGACCAGGTTGAAAAGATGGAGAAGGCAGGGATTATAGGGAATGTCCATGTTGTTGACGGCTATGGCTACGGCCATACTCATGTTCCGATGGGCCAGGGAGTAATGCCTGTTCAGAGTGCTGTTGAATACCTGTTAAAAAAAGGCTACAAGGGAGCTATAAACTCAGAGGCTTATGGCGAAGGCCCTACAAGGCAGCTGACTAAGGTCTGGGAAGCAATGGGCAGCCCGATTTATAGTGTGGGTGCTCCTACAGGGGGAATGGTTTCAGGAGGTGCTCCCAGATGGAATGATGTTGAGCATTCTTATTTCGGAAGAACAGAGCCTCCAAGATATATTTTCGGCTCATACAGCCCTTCAGAAGACTGGACTTTGTGGTCAGGAGTGAGGATGGAATAATTAATAATAATACAACAATATAAAAATAAATATATATTATAAATAATATAATAAAAAATTTTATAAAGTTCAACAAATACTAAGAAAATATCGATAAAATCCTGTTTCAAAAGAGGTGGGGAATGGACTTCAAGGTTGAAAAAAGAGATATAGGAAACCATCATGCTGAATATTCTGATAATGAGATGGATATTGCATATAATTTCTCAAAACAGCTCATAAAAGAAGCAAAGGGATTTGCAAAGGCAATAGTATTATTCGGGAGCACTGCAAGAAAAAATATTTCTGAAACAGAAAAAAAGGAAACTAAAAAAGCCGGGGATAATGAAAATAAGCATGATATTGATTTATTGGTTATTATTGATGATGTTTCACTAAGGCTTAGCAGGGAGATAATGCAGACTTATGAGATTATAGTTGAGAATATCATAGCAAAGGTGTCAAAAAGGCTGCATATAACAACATTAAGGTTTTCAAGCTTCTGGGAATATGTAAGGGCAGGAGACCCTGTGGCAGTTAATATATTAAGGGATGGCGTGCCTTTATTAGACACTGGTTTTTTTGAGCCCCTGAAGGTATTGTTATATACGGGAAGAATAAGGCCTTCACCTGAGTCAATAAACAATTATCTCAACAGGGCGCCAAGGACACTGCATAATGCGAGATGGCATATACTGCAGGCAACAGTTGATTTGTACTGGGCTGTGGTTGATGCTGCCCATGCAGCTTTGATGAGCATAAACGAGGTTCCACCAAGCCCTGCGCATGTTGCTGATATGCTCAATGAAAAAATAGTAAAACCTGGACTATTAGATAAAAAATATGTGCATATTATGAAAGAATTCTATCATATTAATAAAGATATAACCCATGGCGGGGTTTCCTTGATTTCAGGAGAGGAATTTGACAATTATTTTGCTGATGCAGAGGATTTTGTTGAGACAATGAAAGAGTTTATTCTTAAATAATATCAGGATATTGATA
>JAFGRO010000079.1 GCA_016935095.1 Candidatus Woesearchaeota archaeon | reverse complement strand
TGAATACATGATTTCCTGCTTGAAGAAACCTGCTCCTTTAACTTCTTTCTCAGTTTTATCCAAAGAAACTTCGCCTTTGCAGAAAGGACATCTGGCCATGAATTAATTAAAGAAGGTGAAGTTTAAAAAGGTTGTGGAAAGGGAAAAACAGGATTGTTTAACAAAAAATATTTACATATAAGGATATTTCTAAGAATAACTCAATATGATAAAATATAAAAAAATCTTTTTTATTATTACTCTTATTGGTATTATTTTCGTTATCCTCCCCAATGTAATTGGAACCTATTTAATGCCTATGTATTATCATACCCATCAAAAAATTCAATATGTCCGAGAAAAAATAGTTGTAAATAAAAATTTTCAAAAAGTACAATTAGAAGTGTTAATTTCAATTGATCCTGAAGTGTACAATCTTACGGAATGGATAACATTTGATTTTTCACCAATATTTAATCCAAACGATATAATTGATGAATCGAATTATGAGGTATACATTAGAGAAAGGAAAAAAGCAAAGTCAAGTGTATTTATACCAAGTAAAAAAGCTGAATATGAAATAGTCAAAAAATCAGATAACCTACTTACATTTAATGTAAGTATAGTTTCATTAGAATCAGGGGATGAGATTATCTTTAATGCAAATTATACCTTCAGAAATAGAGTGTGGAAAACAGGAGAATATCATTACGCTTTCTTTTATATTAACATGATTAAATCAGAAAATCACTTTCTTTATTTTGTATTTCTACATAATTATGAGATCAAATCAAAAACAGTAGATGGAGAATGGAAATATGGTTCCTTGTACCAAACATTTCACGTAGATAAAAATGAACTTGATAAAACAATTCATTTTACATTTGAGGATAGAAATGAGAAAAAGTCACTAGAAATACAAGAAAAAAATAGAAATCTAATAATTAATATATTATTCCTTGTTCTAGGAGCTCTTCTTGGTTTAGTACTACAGATTTTTTGGGAAAAACACAAGAAAAGAGACAAGATTTTTGGCAATATTGATTTAAAAGAATTTAAAGATTATAAAAGAGCGGTAATTAAAATATTTAAAAAATAGATTTTTGCACATATGGGTATATATGGATGGAAGATTATTACTCAAATAAAAAAACCAAATCTGGGAAGCTACTTGCAAGGGTCAGGCTTGAGAGCATTGTAATGGGCAAAGTAGGTGAATATCTCTTTGATATGTATATGAAGAAGCACTTCAAAAGCTTGAATCTTATCAGGAATTATTGGCTTTTCGATGATATTAAAAAGAAAGAAAAAATCTTAATTGTGCAACCTAATGGAAAAGGTAGAGAATACTGGTTCAAGCATATGCCTGATTATGTCAAGAAAACAAAGAATAAGTTCGGCGAGGAGTTTATAACAATAGGCAGAGGTCATCTTCAGGGGGATTATTGTGGTGCTCCAGACTTCTGTGATCCTGGAAAGAGACTCTTTTTTGAAGTGAAGTCAGTGCAGCCAAAATCAAGTCAATTGAAGCACCAATTTGAAACATTTAATTGCCTTATTCAGAGTAAATTCAAGGTCTTTGTAGTTCAAATCCACTTCTCTGACAACTTTGAAGAATTCAGTTTGGAAAAGTTACACTACTTCACATTCCATCCAGAAAAACTAATCAGAAAAAAAAAGATTAAGCTTGAAAAAGTAATATTTTATCAGTATCTTGGTTATGAGAAAGGGAAAAGATACTTAAAAGAGATTAAGAAAGAGAAAATTAAAAAAAATTTGATAATGAAGTGGAAATAAACCCTATTAAGTGGAAATAATTTTTTTATTCTTTAAATTATTATTTGAAAAAAAGAATTAACGTTATCTGTTAGTTTTAATGATTTTCTTTTTTAATAATAATATAACCAGAAAACAAATTAGAGAAGAAAAGATAAAATAAGAATTGCATTGAAAAATTACACTATATTTTTATATTAATTTATTTATTTTATAATTAATGTTATCGGATATACTTAAAACAGAAAAAAAGAAATTATTTGAATTTTTTATTATAATTATTTTAATCTCTTTTGGTGTAAATATATTATCAGATAGTTTATTAAATATATTTAATTATAGGATTTGGATAATTATTTCAATAATAATCCTAATTATTTCAATTATTCTTATTTTGAAGTTATATATTAATTCTCTTGACATTGAAGAAAATTTTTTATTATTTATTGTACTTGAAAAAGAGCAACTTTTAATTCCCGAAAAACCTTCAACTTATGGAAATAGTATGATTTACACTTTACTTCAATATGCAAAAAAGAATAATTCTCTAAAACAGAAATTTAAAGAACCAAATGTAGATTTCAAGAAAGAATTTTTTTTAGATATTTTAATTTTAACAATAATTCAATTACTGAGTTGGAGATATTTTATATCATGGGTTCCAGAATATGAAATAAAAAAATATGGATATAAATCTACTAAATTCAAGCAAAAAGTTAAAAAAAAGGAAATCAAATACAAATCTCTTGAACCATTTTTAAAGAAATATTATCTTTATGATTATTTTAAAGATACTCCTATGAAAAAACTTGTTGTGCCTCCGGATACTGAATTAACATTAAAAAAAAATAAGAATGAGAGAAAAATTATTTTAAGTAACGAATTTATGGAGATTAACATAATCCTTAAATTTTCATCATGGACTGCTGGACTTCGAATTCCAATTGAAGATCTCCCCTTTTCAGATGAAACTGAAAAAAAATATGAAACAATAGGTTTTTATGTAAATTTTGAAGTTACTTCAAATAAGTTAAAAAGTTTATTTAGTAATAAATCTGTAGATTATTTTATTTGGGCTGATGATATATTAAATTGTTTAAAAGCAGACATAGGTTTCTAATTTTTAACATTTCTTTCTGATGAGAAGTAGAATCGAATATTTGAGTCAATTCCTTCAATGTTTATAGGTTTTTCAAGAATAAACCACACCCCTAACCTTTTCAAACCAACCCTACTCAAACCTCTCTTCACCATTCAATTTCGTAACATTTATATACCATCACTACTTTTAAATAGTCTATTAATTAATGGGGTGGGGGTTATGAAAAAGAGTTTTTATCTGTTAATGGCTTTATTGCTTATTTCAAGTGTAAGCGCTGGTTTTATTGTAGTGAGGCCGGGAAGCGCATCACAGGAATCAGAGGAAGAGTTATTTGTTAAAATCAATAATATTAATTCAGAAGATGACCTTGATGAGGTGCAGACTTCTCTATATATTCCTGATATGGATTATTACCTGCCTAGCCCGACATTTGATGTTGATGACCACGAGGCATATACTGTGAGATATTTTTTAGACACAAATGTAGAGTCAGGATGCTATCCTGTAAGAGTAGCTCTTATGGGAGATGATGTAAGGAAAGTCAAATGGACATGGCTGTGCATTAATTAAATTTTTAATTTCTTTCTTATTTCTTGTTTTTTATGTATAAAATAACAGAGGAAGGCTCAGCTAAAATATATATTGCAGAAGATAAAAAGATCTCTAAAAAGCTTCCTGTATTTTACAATCCTGTGATGAAGCTTAACAGGGATGTCTCTGTTTTATTATTAAACTCAATAACTAATAATGATTTGCAGATAGCACTGCCTTTGGCTGCTTCAGGCATCAGAGGGATCAGATTTCTTTTGGAATTAAAAAAAAACAAGATAAAGAACATAACCTTTAATGATTATTCCGAAGAAGCAGTTGACCTGATAAAACAGAATCTGAAATTAAATAATCTAAAGGCAGATATTGAAAACAAGGATGCAAATCTTTTCTTATTAGAGAGCAGCGGCTTTGATTATATTGACATTGATCCCTTCGGCAGCCCGAATCCCTTCCTCTTAACCGCTATAACAAGACTATCCAGGAATGGAATCCTTGCAGTAACAGCCACAGACACATCCGCATTAACCGGAACATATCCCGGAGCAACAAAAAGAAAATACTTTTCAGCTTCATTAAAAAACGAGTTCATGCACGAAACCGGAATAAGGATATTAATCAGAAAGATACAATTAACCGGAGCAGAAAATGATAAGGCATTAATACCAATATTCTCTTACAGCAAAGACCATTATTACAGGATTTTCTTCAGATGCGAAAAAGGAAAGACAAAGGTTGATGATATTCTAAAACAGCAAGGATATATCCTTTACTGCAGCAGCTGTCTTTTTAGAAAAACCTCTAAAGATATTTTCAATAAAAATCAATGCGAAAACTGCGGTAATGAACTGGATTATGCAGGAGAGCTTTGGTTAGGAAAATTATGGGATAATAATCTAGTCAAAAAAATGTTCAACACTATAAAAAACAACAAGGAGTTATATGATCTGATTAATCTTATAAAACAGGAATCTGAGATTAATGCAGTCTCATTCTATGACATACATGAAATATGCAAAAAATACAGGATAAAAAACATCCCTAAAATAAATGATTTAATAAATAAAGATATATCAAGGACTCATTTCAAGGGAGAGGGAACAAGGACAACATTAAAAATAAAAGAACTGTTGAAATTAATCTCCTCTTGAGTTTAATTCACAAGGCTCAAACATTAAGACATATGCGCCTTCATCACTTTTCGGGCAATGTTCAGTCCCTTTTTCAATAACTGCGATTTCTCCTTGATTAAGAACTATATCTTGTTTATCTTTAATTTGAATAACAATACTTCCTTTGTAAACAAAGAACAATTCATCTTCATTATCATGTTTGTGCCAGTGATATTCTCCTTTAAAATAAGCTAATCTAATGATTTGGTCATTAACTCTGGCAATATCAACTGGAGACCAGGGTTTTTCATTCAATTCAGATATTTTTTCAGATAAAGTGATTTTGTTCATTTTATATATTTGCCAATAATTCTTCAACAAGGGTTTCATCAATCTGCATCCATGGATGCCCCTGCCAATACCAGCCATGTTCAACATAATCCTGAAAAGTCTGTGGATTTTCCAAATCAAAGGTTCCTATAATATTTTCAAGAGTAGGCTCCCAGACCTGTTCCAATGCTTCAATTACTTTGTCTTCAGGGGCAATGCAGGAGTGTCTTGTTTCAAGATCTAGATGAGTGATTCTTTCCTGGTTTATCACTATCTTTCCGCCAATTCTTGCATAATCAGCCAACCCTGCTGCAACTACATGTCTTGCAAGATAAGTTAAACCAATAGTTAAAAGGATTCCTGGTTTTGAAAATCCTTCACCTGGAAAAGAATCAATCCTTATACCTTCATCCCCTGGAAACTGTGTATGTGTTTTATTCCCTGATATGCCGCCGTCACTATCTATTAATCCTTCATTAAATCCATTTGAATTATTAACAATTATATATCCTTTGATTGGAATACCTAATCTCCTTGCTTCATCTCTTATCAGATCAGATACATTTTGTCTTATTGTTGTTACATTCCCTTGATGCTGGCAGGCAACATCAACTGCCAGTAATCCATTAGGTATGAAATTTACTACATTATATAATACTGCAATTTTACCGTCAGGCAGTGCCTCTTCTAATTCTCCTGACAAACGACAGGAATTCAAATAATTAGCTAAATGAGTTGCAATCCAGAACTGTGGCGGCAAATATCTGAAACAAGGATCATCTGTGCCGTTATTCCTGTATGCAACACCTATCCCACCGGTCATGTCTCCTGCTTTTGCTTCGCCGCCATTATCCTTAATCTTTTCCAATATTCCGTTTTGACCGATTATATTGAAAGCAATATCAATATCGCTTAAATTACCATCTAAGCCAGTTTCATATCCCTGTTGTTCAAGATATCCCAATACTCTCTCTCTAAGATAATCTTCATATCCCTTTAATGAAACATTTGCCTCTCCGAAGAATAAAAACAGATAGGGTTTATCTGAGAGACTTTTTTCTTTTTCTTCAGGTTCTCTTTTAACTACAGGGATTGAAATTCCGCGGATGTCATAATTATGGTTCGGACCGAATTCATCCTGTAATGCTTCTACAACAATATCTGTAAGAGTATCATCTAAAGTATCCGGCTTGCAAGGAAAACCCACTTCTTGGTATAACACTCTTGAATCATGGTATACTTGTCTTGCCTGGGCGATTGCTTCTCTTGCACTATTATGAGAAGGATATTTTTCTATTATCTCCTGTCTGATGTTTCTTTGTGATTGATAATTACTCATCTTTTTCCTCTTGTTGATTATTTTTTTATAATTTAACTTAAGAAATTTTTAAAAAAAGCCGCTGAAATGATTATCGCATCATCATGCACATCATAGAATACATCATATCAGAACAATTCATAACATATTTTACTATTCCTGTTTTGTGCATAATTCAGAGAAAAAGAAATAAATGTTTTATAACTATTATTGATAAAAAAATTCCGATAAGAATAATTCTTAAAAGGCTGCCAGGCAGAAACACAATATTTTTATATTTATAATGCCGTACTGATAATAGAGGGGGTGTTTCAATGAAAAAATACAATCTATTATTCCTGTTTGTGTTATTTGTTTTGTTTTTTAAGGTATCATATGCACAGCCTTTTACATGTGTTGATTTTGACGACCCAGATACATATGAGGACAAAGTAGTTTATGAAGATGGGAACTTCTATATAACTGATAATACTATCCTTTGTCTTGGCACGTATAACATTGAAGAATCCATAATCATCAGTTCTTCAGACATAACTTTTGACTGCGACGGTTCAGGATTGGTATTTTCAGGATACGCTTCCACAGCTGGAATTATCTTAGCTGAACTGAACAATGTAACTGTGGCAAACTGCATTATGGAAGGGGGATATTCTAACAGTATTGATATTACTGATGTAGAGAACAGCAAATTCTTGAATAATGAGATTGTTGGGCAGGGCACATATTTTATGATTGCCAGTTACTCGCACAACAATATGATAATCAACAATACGTGTCTTCCTTTAGTAAATCCAGTATTGGGGGGAATCGGCCTCTATTATTCAGATAATAACCTAATAAAAGGAAATAATCTTGGAGGCATGTATGAAAATATACGTCTTTATGAATCAGATTTAAACACAATAACAGGGAATACACTCGTCAGCTATGTTATTCTTGAGGGAGGCAATGAAAATTTAATATACAACAATATCATCTCAGCCTCAACTGGTATAATCTGTCTTGGTCCTTGCACACTGAATTATCTGAATATAGAAAAAACACCCGGAACGAACATCGTGGGAGGCCCTTATCTTGGAGGGAATTTCTGGACAAAGTATGATGGCCCGGGATTCTCAGAAACATGCAATGACACAGATTATGACGGAATCTGTGATGAAATTTATGTGAGAGTTGAAGATCTGCTTGTTGATTATTATCCTTTAACAAATAATACATGCATTCCTGAGCCGGAAATCTGTGACAGTAAAGACAACAACTGCGATACTCTGATTGATGAGACAATATGCGGGGAAGAAACAGATGCAGACTGTGACGGAGTGAATGATTGTTATGATGACCTTTGCCCGGGCACAATCCTGCCTGATAATATACCTGACCTTAACCCTAACCATTATGCAGATGTAGACAGCGATTCAATATTTGAGACTAAGTTCAACCAATCAATTGTTGACAGTGAATTTACAATGGAAGATACATATGGCTGCTCATGTATAGATATACTGGAATGCAAACCTGGATTAAATAAGGGAGAATATAAACACGGGTGCTCTTATGGGACAATGAATGTCTGGATCAGCCAGATAGGCTGGGCAAAGAAATGCTGATTTTGGAGTTAATAATTACCCTATGCTTCTCCTGACATCAGTAACTTCAACTGATTCAACCTCTGCCATATTAGAAATATCTTCTTCAAGTGAGTCTGTTGCTCCTTTTGATTCAGGCATGACAAACATTACCTGAAGGGCATTTAGGCCAAAAGCGACTGGCTGAACTTCATGTTTCATATTGTCCATTCCAGAAAATGAAACAATCTTTCCTTTTACCTTTTCAAACAGTTGGTCAAGGTTAACATCCACAGAACTGGGCATGATCCTTAATGTAATTATAACATCAGCCATTTTTAACCAGTTAATTAGGCCCTTCAAACCCGCATTCAGGGCATTTATACTTTACAACAGTCTTCCTGCAGTCAATGCATCTTATTATCTGCTGCTTGCCGCAGTTAGGGCACATGAAGACAGCTGTGCCTTTTGCATTGGTTATTCTTTGTTTACATGAAGAGCATACTAATTGTTTTTCCATTGAGTTCACCTTATTCACAGAATTAAAAAATTATTTATAAAAGTTGCGGAAAAAATTGGAATTAGATATCTCTTTTTAATTTTCAGGCTTGGGGAGATTTGATAGTTGCTCCCTAATTTTTAACGAGAAGTTCCCCAAGCGCCCCTTCTGATTAAAATAATCAAAGGGAGCTGATTGAGGGACGTCTTTAATCACGGCAAGGGCAACTTGTGTTCTCTCTCAATTACTAAAATAAAAAAATATTAATGAAAAAAGTAAAAGAAAATTATTAAAAAAGAACTAATTTGATTTAATTATCTTGCTTTTTTATTAATTGCAGCCTTAACAAGCCCATTAAACATCGGATGCGGCTTTAAAACTCTTGACTTGAATTCAGGATGGCCCTGTGTCCCGACAAAATACTTCTGCCCGGGAAGTTCCATGAACTCCATTAATCTCCTGTCAGGGGAGCTTCCTGAAAAGACCATTCCTTTTTCTTCAAGGATATTAATATATTTTGGATTTACCTCATACCTGTGCCTGTGCCTCTCACTTACATCTTCTTTTTTGCCGTAAAGTTCCCAGATTTTCGTGTTTTTCTTTAGCTTGGCCTTATAGTCTCCTAATCTCATTGTTGCGCCGTAATTTGAATTTTCAATGTTCTTTTTCTGCTCAGGAAGAATATCAATAACAGGATGTTTTGTTTTTGGGTTTATCTCAGTAGTGTGGGCGTCTTTTAAGCCGCATATATTTCTTGCATACTCAACAATTGCCAGCTGCATGCCATAGCATAATCCCAGATAGGGAATATTATTTTCACGGGCATATTTAATAGCAAGGATCTTGCCTTCAACACCGGATTTACCGAATCCTCCGGGAACAATCAGCCCGTTAAACTCATCTAGAGAATTTAATTTTCCAGGATTGTTTTCAAATATTTTTGAATCAATCCATTTAATAACAGGAATATGGTCATTGTGCCATGCAGCATGCTTTATGGATTCAATAACAGAAACATAGGAATCTTCTAATGAAAAATCACCAATGTCAAAATATTTGCCTACAATGCCGATCTTTATCTTTTTATTCAGGTTCTTTATCTTTGAGATGAACCTTTTCCACTCTTTAAGTGTATTTTCTTTGTAAGTGAGACTGAATTTTTTTAGCAGTGTTCTTGTTAAACCTTCATCATCCAGCACAATTGGCTCTTCATAAATATTATTTAAATCAGGAGCTGATAAAATACAGTCTTTTTTCATGTTGCAGATAAAAGAGATCTTTTCTTTTCTTGCATCGTCCATTGGTTTTTCTGAACGACCTATAAAAATATCAGGCTGCAGGCCGATTTCATTTAACTCCCGGATAGAATGCTGGGCAGGCTTTGTTTTCATCTCTCCAAGGTTATCAGGTATGGGAAGATACGCCACATGGACATAAATAATATCATCTCCCTCAAGCCTCATCTCCCTTACAGCCTCAAGGAACAGGACGCTCTGGTAATCTCCTACTGTCCCGCCTATTTCAATAAGAACAAAATCTGCTTTTGAAATATTTGCAGCTTCCCTTATCCTTCTTTTGATTTCCTGGGGGATATGGGGAATAACCTCAACAGTCTTGCCGCCGTATTCAAGGTTTCTCTCTTTTTCAATTACAGTCCTGTAGATCTGGCCTGTGGTGATATTGTTTTTCTTTGATAATTCAACATCAAGGAACCTTTCATAAGTTCCCATGTCCTGGTCAGTTTCCCCGCCGTCATACGTGACAAACACCTCCCCGTGCTCGGTCGGCCGCATAGTGCCTGCATCCACATTGATATAGGGGTCAATCTTGATAGAGGTAACTGAATAGCCCTGGGCTTTTAACAGGTATCCCAAAGAAGAAGTTACAACGCCTTTGCCTAATCCTGAAATAACACCTCCTGTAACGGCAATATATCTTGTTTTCATTTTTCACACAGCTTAATTTCAAATAAAATTAACAAGTTTTTAGAACAAATTATTCTTAGCATTTAATAAGAAGCTCTTAACTTATATTTAAAGATTTTCATGATGAAGAATATTAATCTGAATAATGCTTAATTTTTTGTTTTACTTCTTTGATATGGTTAAGAGCTGCCTTTTCTCCCATATTGATTATTTTCCTGGAGTTTCTGATATCCCATAATCTTGTTTTTCCGACATCAGGCTGTATGAGAATGTAATCTTCTTTTGTTGTATTTAATCTAAGCTTGATTAACTCGTCCTGCATGATGTTTATGCTTTGCTTGAATATATCTATTACGCTTGGCTTTTCCCAGTTTATTTCCTTGCTGAATCCTGTTGTGACATTTACCAGGATTGAGAAATCAAGATTGTATTTCTTTAATAACCCCAGGGCAAGAGGGTTCTGGAGCCCGCCATCCATCATTAGCTTATCTTTTATTATTTTTGGCTCAAAAACCCCCGGAAAGCATGTGCTGGCAGAAAGCGCTTCAGACAAATCCCCTTTCCTGAATATTATCTCTTTTTCACTTATTATGTCAACTGCATTAACCACAAGCGGGATTTTCAATTCCTCAAATCTTTTTGCTTTAATCAATGTCATAAAATATTTTAGGATTTTTTCTCCCCTGACAAAGCCTTTGTTAGAAAAAGACAGATCAATTACCCTGAATAAATCCTGCAGCCTGAAATTCAGTATCAGCTCTTCAATTTTTGCAGCGGTTAATCCTGAAGCATACATCGCGCCGATAATTGAGCCCATGCTTGTGCCTGCAATTGCGGTGACCTTTATCCTGTGCTTTTCCAGGACTTTAAGAACTCCTGCATGTGCAAATCCCCTTACACCTCCTCCGCTTAAAACCAGGCCGATTTTTGGACTCATTTTATTATATAATTGTTTCAATTAATCCCTTTAAAACATGAAAACCGTCAAACCCGGGAATAGGGATCATATTAAATATAAACAAGAACATATTTATCCTTGAGGTTAATATCAGGAAATGGATGTATTTCCTGTTTAATTTTTTTGATTTTAAGATTAATGATGTGCCCAGCCACAAAACCAGGTTAACAGCAGGGCCTGCAAATGCAATAACTGAGCCGACCCAGGGATTATTTAATGAAAAATCAGTCGGGACCCAGGCAACATATGCAGGAACAAAAAAGATTAATCCGAAATTCATCAGCTTTAATACTGCGCCTACAAAAAGCCATGTATAAGCTGCATTAAATGTAGCCTGCATTCCAAAGCCCATTGCAACAAACTTATGGCCAAGCTCATGGAGTATGATTGCAGGAGCTGTGACAAGCGCTGCAAATTTAATGTCTTCAAAATTAAATCTGTTCTTAGGCTTATAATAATCAACAATATCTTTTATCACGCGCGGTTTTCTGAAAACATCTGAAAAAATAAACCCTACAAAAAACGTCATTGCCAAAATATCAATTATTTCTTTAAGTGTGAACATGATAATAAGAAAAAATATTAATCTTAAAAAGATTATTGATTATTTATGAATAAAAACATCTGCTTTATCAGCCTTTCGACAATAGGCATGGAGATTCTTTCTGTTAAAGATTCCATTACTGTAAATTTTATAAAAGAAAATTTAAATGGCTTTGAAATTGATTATCTTCCGGAAAAGAACATTTCCTGTTTTGGATTTGATGATTATTTAAAAAAACTGAAATTAGAAAAGTATTCTTTAATTGCTGTATCCGCACCGACTTTTTCATATCCCTATGTAAAAAAATTATCTGATTTTATAAGAAAGAATTATTCTGAACTGCCGATTATATTAGGGGGACCGCATGTTCAGAAAGAAACAATAAAAAAAATTATTGAAAAAAACATTGCAGATCTGGCTATTTCAGGCTCGATAGATTCTTTTATTATTTTTATACAGGATATTTCAAAATATGATTTTAAGAAAATAAATAATAAATTTTTTCCTGATTTAGATGAAGAAATCCCAGAAGGGATATACTTTAGAAATAGCAAACTTGAGCTTTCCGGCAAAGGGATAAGTAAATTCCGTAACAAGGAAATTCCTTTTTTATTATGTAAACAGATAAATGATTTTTATGAAACTGAGCTCCTCTTGAATAACCTCTGCCAGAATAACTGCGGCTACTGCAACAGCCCGAAAAATAAGATTAATGTACCTATAGAAAACTATCTGACTAAAATCAACTCGACAATAGGAAACTCTAAAATAATGAGGATTACACTATATGACAATAACCCTTTGTGGAAACCTAATAGAAAAAGAACATTGGCTTTTTTTGATTCAATTAAAAAAGGATATGGATATATACCTAACACTGTTTTATACGGAGACCCTGGTTTTTTTCTTGAAGATTATGACAATCTCACTGCAATTTTAAAAAAATACTTTACATCTTTTAACAATAATCTGTTTTTTGGCAGGGAAACTGTTGATGGAATTATCTCAAAAAAGATCAAGAGAACATACTGCAATGAAATACGAGACCAGGATAGGCTTGATAAGGAAAAAGAAATTCTTTTGAAAATAATCAATGGATTAAACAATAATTTTACATTTGTAATAAACTATATTTTAACGCCTTTTGAGACATATGAAACACTAGCCAAACTGATAAATGAAGTCAAAGAATTCTCTAAACTAAAAAGAGTTATAATAAGATCAAATTATTTATGGCCTTTGCCAGGAACATATGTGAGCGAGAAATACAAGGGACAATATGTTCCTCCTGATGAACTTGATATTAACTTGAAATACTTTAATCTTGGCGGAATAAATTACTGGAATAATGATTTTTTGGATTTGTGCTTTGCAATGAAAGCAAGGATTGACTTTGATGCAAGAGACCTTTATTTCTCTTATTATAATATTTCAATGATTGAATTAATTAAGGAGATTTATTTTAAAAAATACAATAATAAAACAATAGAAAAAATATCTGAAAAGATTCCTGATGAATTAAGTTTATTGAAAACTAAATTAACTGAATTTGAGAGAATAATCGAAAAAGACAGACTGTATGAAATTAATAAGAAAAACAAATTAGAACTAATGAGATATTCTCATTTAATCTTTTTTAATCTGCCAAGTAAAGCAGTAGATGAACTAATTAATGAGTTCAAAAAAATAATTGATTTTAAGGACAGATATTTCAAACAAAAACCTATATAAATCTATTTTATTTTTAAACGTCTATGACTTCTTTAATAGCATGCCTGTCTTCTGGAAAAGGATCATGGGCACATGTTTCTAAATTAATTAAAGCAGAAGACTGGGAAAAGGTATTTCTTATAACTAACGAGTTCGGCAGGGAAAAATTCACTGCGGATGAAAAGACCAGTTTTATCTTGATTTCGGACAGGATGCATATAAATGATATTGTAAATGGGATTAAATCACAGCTTGAAAACCAGATTGCAGATACACAGGTTGCAGTTAATTTTATATCCGGCACAGGAAAAGAGCACATGGCAGTTATCTCTGCATTACTGCAGTTAGGTCTTGCTTTAAGATTTGTATATTGTGATGAAGAGAAGTGCATTGAGGTTTGATTCTAAAGAAAACTATTTATATAAACTTATAATATAATTATTTATGTTTTTAATTGGTGATAAAAGAAAAAGATTTGTTGATCTTATTAGAGAACTAGTGAATGATAGTCTTAAGTTAGGAAATCATATTGATCAATGGGCTGAGAGTGAGGATTTCTTGCTGGGAGTTGAAGAAGAGCTTCTTCATCTATTATTGCATTTTCTACAGAAAAAGAGTTTAATATTTAAAGAAAGTTCACAAACAAGGAATGCAAATGAATTGTATAAGTTGTTAAAGGGATTACAACAAGATATGCTTTTATTGGAAGAAGAGGAGAATTTAAAAGATCCATTGGATAGAGATCACGGTGTTTTTTTTCCAATATCAAAAATAAAAAATAAGCTTAAAATATTAATTGAATCAATTCGCCAATCAGATGAAAAGATAATGAGGCTAATACAAGAAGAATTTGGGATTTCAACAGGTATGAAATGGGAAGTAAAAGATGGTAATTTTTGTGTCCAATATCATCCAGATGTTAAAACATTGGACCATCCTGGAGCAACATTGGCCAAAAAGGGAAAACCCTATCTTCTTATCTATGATAATGATTTTTTAGTTGCTTCTGTGAATGGAATCTATAGGCATCATTCACACTACAATTGTTTTATTTTCCAAGTACAATTTAGTATGGAGGCATTTATTCGGCATCAGGGTTATGTTAGAAGAGCAATTCTTTTACTTTTTGACAAAGGGAGAATTCTTTACTGGGTTGGAAGCTCAGAAGATAGTACTATCTCTTTATCAAGAGCTGCAAAAAGAATGTATGAATTTTTTGCTAGCCATGGAAAATTTCAAGTAGAGCATGATTCTGGCTATAATCAATATACAATCAGTCCTAAAGGAGCAAAAAAATTCTTTAACACTACTAGATTCATTTAATTATTTCTCACTAACATAAATTCTATACCCTGATTTCTTTGCAATTTCTTTTACATTGCCGAAAACTTCTCTCATTTTTTCAGAAAGAGCCCTGCCGCCTTTTTTATGCCTTGCAACTAATTGCAGTAATCCTTTTTTTTCTAAATGCTCATAGCTCTGCTCAATCATTTCAAAGCACAAATCTTTTCCGGCTGTCTGCGGCGGATTAACCAGAATTGCATTGAACTTTTCATTGATATTTTCAAATAAATTGCTTTTCTTTACCATGATATCAAGCTTATGCAGCTTAATATTCTTTTTAGCAAGCTCGACTGCCCTTTCATTAATATCAGACATCATAACTTCAGCAGAAGGATGAATTTTTTTAATGGCAATTCCAACCACGCCAGTGCCGCAGCCAAGGTCAAGGACATTCCAGTTTTTTTTAATAATGCAGTTTTCAATTAATATCCTGCTTCCGGTGTCAAGCCTGTCTTTTGAAAAGACACCGCTTCCTGAATAAAATTCAAGAACGGCTCCATTAAGTTTCATACTGATTTTTTTTAATCTTAACTCAGAATTTTGCTTTTCAGAATAATAATGAGTCATTGTTTTATAACTTCAGCCTTAATAACCCTTTTGTCAATATCCAGTAGATTATAAGCTAACCTGTCTGCAGCTCTTATTAATTCATCTTCATCAGGTCCTTCTACAAAGATACAGCCGTCAGTAGTGCGCCTTACCCTGGTTTCATTTGCTTTCTGGATAATAACCACTTTTGAATTGTTGGAAATATCTTCACAGGTAATCACAGGGAAATCAGGATTATTGCTTGGCTTGGTTAATCCTGCTTTGACATCAATGAAAAACACCTTGCCAAGTATCTTTGAGATTTCAGTGCCTGCAAGAACTGCTTTGGCATCTAGATCAGGATCAACACTGATATAAACAGTATGCTTTGCCTTTAGTTTTAAAATTATTCCCGTGTTCTTTTCAAATGAAACATTCTCAACTTCATTTGGAGGATAATAGAAGCCTGCACTGTAAGGTATTTTTTTATCTAACCATCCTAATACTATGTTTGTGTACCATATCCCGTTTACCTTTTCAAATGTGAAACCATTATATACAAGTGTATCTTCGATTATAACATCTGTTTCATTATCTTCCTTTTCAGGAAAAAGAAGTTCTTTTAAATTGCTGAAATATTTTATAGCCAGGAATCCGCCTATAAAAACCATGACAATGCATATTAAAGCTGCCAGCATTAAGAAATCATCTTTGGAGCTGGTTTTCTCTTTATTTTTTTTTGCCATATTTACACAACACCATACAAATTATAAATTATCTTGTCCCTTATCTTTACAAAACCAAGTGCTCTTGATTCAATGAAAATGCAGCTGTCTTTTTCATGGACTTTTGTTGTATTGGAATTACTAAACTTTAAAACAGGGCTGAATGCACTTGCATTCTCACAAGTTACGATTGGCAGGTTATATATACTGGATTCTTTGGTAGTGCCTTCATAAATAAATTTATTTAATGGAGAAAGACTTTCCTTTAAATCAAACCTTAAAAAATCAATATATGTCAGGTCTTCCTGCTCAGGGTCAAATGTAAAATAAATCAGATATGAATTTTTGATTTTATCTATTATCTCCGGAGAGATATTTATGTAATTAAGCTCATACGGCAGATTATATACTTTAACATCCTGGTTATTAATTTCAACTGTATAGAAATTTTCATTCCTTGTGAATTTATAGTCTTTATCAGAAAGATTCAGAATAATCGTGTCCTGGGTATCATCCCCCCTGTAAAGCACAACAGTAGCTACGCTTGAAATCAGAAAGATTGCGCTTATGACTGCAATAAGTATTTTTCTCCTTTTCTCTTTCCTGATTTCGGATTTTCTTTTCATTCAATAGAATGAAAAAGAAAGAATTTAAAAAGTTTGTTGAAAAACCTATGCAGTAGCTGTTTTTACTCCTGCGTTAGCACTTGTTGAACATCCTCCAGGACAGGGTTCATATATTCCTTTACAACGTGTAAATGTTGTACCAATTTGTTTTTTTTCTTTTCCTTCAGGTCTAAGCTCACAATTTCCAGAAATAGTATTTTTGCAACATACTTGGCATGCTCCTGGATTTTCACCATCTCCACAGGGATATGGATCAGCAGCAGGGCATTTTTGTGCATTGTAAACATCACACTTTTCATTGCCTACACTACAATCCTGTTCAGCAGGGCAGCAGCAAATCCAATCATGTTGTGCTGTCCAATCCTTCTCCTTTATAGCTTCTATTTCCTCCTTAACAGGCTCAACTTGAGTACCTGGCAAACACCCACCCAAAACCACACTCAAAGATATAATTGCAATAACAAACAAAATCATTTCTTTTTTCATTTTTTCACCTTTTTAAAATTAGACAGGATTTTTATTTTTTTTAAACTATATATATTTTATATTTTTCTGCTGGATATTACTGGATTTATTATGTTTTGATTTTTAGTTGCTGTCCTCTTATAAACAGAAAACAATTTAAATACTTCCTCTTTTCTTCAGCATAAAATGGACATTAATGTTATTGAGGATAAAAAAAGGAGATTTGTGTTTGAATTAAAAGGAGAGGACCACACTTTCTGCAATATACTGAGAGAAGAGCTATGGAATGATAAGTCAGTTAAGGTTGCTGCTTATAATATAAGCCATCCGTTGATTGGTATTCCCAAATTTATTGTTGAGACAGATTCAAAAAAATCACCCAAAAAAGCATTGAAAGATGCTGTTGCAAGATTAAAAAAGAAAAATAACGACCTTGAAAAAGAGGTTAAAAAAGAAAAATAAAATGCTTTCTCCAGAAGAGGGAAAAATTTTAGTTAAATTTGCCAGAGAGTCTATTAAAACATCTTTTTCTGATAAATCACCTGAAACAGAGACAATAAAAAAATTCTCTAAGAATCAGGGTGTTTTTGTAACATTGCATAAACATGGAAATTTGAGGGGATGCATTGGCTATCCTGAGCCTGTTTTTCCTCTTAACAGGGCAATTATGCAGGCGGCAAGGGCTGCTGCTTTCCAGGACCCGAGATTCCCTCCTTTACAGGAAAATGAATTAAATGAAATTGATATTGAGATATCTGTTCTCACAGTGCCGCAACTGATTGAAGTAGATAAATCAGAAGACTATTTAGGTAAAATTAAAATTGGAGAGGATGGTTTGATTATCAGAACTGGATTTGGTTCCGGTCTTTTGCTTCCGCAGGTTTTTCCGGAATATAATGCGACACCAAAGCAAGCTCTTGAGATGACATGCCAGAAGGCAGGTCTCCCTTCTAATTACTGGAAAAAAATTAAAGAAGCTAAAATCTATAAATTCCAGGCACAGATATTTGGTGAAATTAAGCCGAATGGAGAAGTTGAAGAGAGAGAAAAATAATCCTTTAAATACTTATCAAAAACAACCCAACCAATATCAACAAAATCCCAAACTTCTGATTTAAAACAAGCTTTTCTTTAAAAAAAATCACTGCTAAAATTACTGTTACAGCAGGATATAATGAGCTGATTGAAGTGACAATTGAGGTAAGGCTTTTTGAAAGCCCATAATTAAAAACCGCCCATGCTGCTGTAAGCAATATAGTGTTTAATACTAACAGGAAGATGTGTTTTTTTGCTATGCTAAACTTACTTTTTTTATCTTTCTTAAAAGTGCAGAATAGGATAAAGAAAAAAGACTGGAAAACACTTGTAAACAAATACATGTTCAATGCATCAACAGATTTTGAGATAAATCCGAGAATAAAGAAATATATGCCGTAAAGAAGCATTGAAATTAAAGCTTCTTTAATGCCTTTTGTTTTATGCACATGCATTACTTTTTTGATATCTGTTGAAGTAAGAATAATTCCTATGATGATTATGAAAATTGATAGCAATTTTAATGAAGAGAGCGATTCTTTTAAAAAAACAACAGCTAATAAAACCGTTATTATTGTAAATGAGGAAGATATAGGTGAGACAAGAGATAATTCCCCTATTTCAAATCCCCTGACTAAGGTATATGACGCAAAAACAAATATTAGTGAAGTTAATATTATTAAAAAAAAACCTGATAAGGATATGTCAATTATCCCTTTAAAATAAAGGAAAATCCCTAATGGAAATGTAAATAAAAAAATCAATGAGCTTCTGATTAAAATAGTCTTTATGCTGCCTATTTTCTTAAGGGGAATAGCCTGGATAAAATCTGCAATACCCCAGCAGAACATTGCAATTAATCCAGTGGTAATTCCAGTTGAGAGCATAATTAGAAATTAAATGATGAGTGATATAAAAATTTTTATGATAAGTTTTATTAAACTGCTGCTATTTTCTTAAAACTAAAATGAATCCTGCAATTGAAAAAACAATTGAATCTTTGAAAAAAAACAAGATCAATGCATATTTTGCTGAAATAAAAGAAGAGGCATTGAAACTTGCTCTGAGCTTGATTCCGGAAAATTCTTCAATCGGTTTCGGCGGCTCAATGAGTGTTGAGCAGATTGGCCTTGTCCGGGAATTATTTGCACGGCATAAAAATCAAAAATGCAGCTTGTATTATCCTTAT
Source organism: Candidatus Woesearchaeota archaeon (assembly GCA_016935095.1). Taxonomy (GTDB): domain Archaea; phylum Nanobdellota; class Nanobdellia; order Woesearchaeales; family GW2011-AR15; genus WJJD01. The sequence continues at coordinate 16,118 of JAFGRO010000079.1, read as the reverse complement.
TTAAAAGAGCTTTCCAGGCAGGAATCATTGGAATTGAGACATAAGGGCATGGCTGCAGATGTTTATGTTACAGGAACAAATGCAGTAACTGAAAAAGGGGAGCTTGTCAATCTAGATGGCTACGGCAACAGGGTAGCTGCACAGATATGCGGCCCTAAGAAAGTAATTATAATTTCCGGAAAAAATAAGATTGTGAAAGATTATGATGCAGCTATTAAAAGAATCAGAACAATTGCAGCCCCTTTAAATGCAAAGAGATTGAATAAAGATACTCCCTGTGTAAAGACAGGATACTGCATGGATTGCAATAGCGAACAAAGAATCTGTAATTTTACAACAATAATTCATGGTTCTTACGATAAGGAAAGGCTGCATGTGATTATTGTTGATGAAGAACTTGGCTTGTAATTCAGAAATATTTAAATATAAATTGTATTTCTCCATTTGAATCATGAAACGAATACTCACTTTATTGCTTCTCCTGTTGTAAGAGTATTCAGTGTTTTTTCCATGATTTTCTGGTTTCCTGTTAATCTGTTTTAAAGGTACTGATTAAAGATGAACAAAACAAAAAACAATGCAAAAAATCTTTCATTCATAAGATTTAAATATGATTGTCTTATACTGAAGTAAATAAACCGGGGATGTCAATGACTGTTGGAATTGTTTCATGGGGAGCTTATGTTCCTGTTTACAGAATCAAGGTAGAGGAAATTGCAAAGATATGGGGTGCTGATCCGGCTGCAATAGAAGCTGGCCTTGGGATTAAGGAAAAGTCTGTGCCTGCAATAGATGAGGACTCGGTTACTATTGCTGTTGAAGCTTCAAGAAATGCCATGAAAAGGTCTTCTGTAGACCCAATGGAAATCGGAGCTGTTTATTTTGGAAGCGAAAGTCATCCCTATGCTGTTAAGCCTACCGGAACAATTGTGGCAGAGGCAATCCAGGCAGGGCCAAATTATACAACAGTTGATATGGAATTCGCATGTAAAGCAGGAACAGCAGCTATACAGATTTGCATGGGATTAGTGAAATCCGGTATGATAAATTATGGATTGGCAGGCGGAGTGGATACTGCCCAGGGTGCTCCCGGGGATGCTTTGGAATATAGTGCTGCGGCAGGCGGGGCGGTTTTTATTATAGGTAAAAAAAATATTGTTGCAAAAATTAATCACACTTTATCTTTTACATCTGATACACCAGATTTCTGGAGGAGGGAACATCAGCACTATCCTTCTCATGGCGGAGGTTTTACAGGAGAGCCGGCTTATTTCAATCATATTATTTCCGCAACAAAAAGGATGATGAAAATTCTTGGGACAAGCCCAAAAGATTATGATTTTGCGGTTTTTCATCAGCCAAATGGCAAATTCCCAAGTAGAGCCTCAAAAAAACTAGGGTTTACAGAAGAGCAAATAAAACCCGGGTTTCTGGTAGATAAAATAGGAAATACTTATTCGGGGTCTTCTATGCTTGGGCTTGCTGCTGTTCTTGATATTGCAAAACCCGCACAAAGAGTCCTTGTTACGTCGTATGGCAGCGGCGCAGGCTCAGATTGTTTTGATATCACAATCACAGATAATATCAATGAGATCAGAAAAAAAGTTCCTCCTGTAAATGATTATATTAAAGATAAAAAATATCTTGATTATGCTGAATACTCAAAATTTACAAAACATTATCTTTTACATTAAAAAATGAGAAAAGTTGCGATTATCGGAATCGGAATGACTAAATTCGGTAATTTATGGGACCGTGATCTTGTAAGTCTCTCAGTTGAAGCAGGGATGAAAGCATGCCATGATGCAAATATCTCTCAGGAAGAGGTAGAGGCATTATATGGCGGCACAATGTCAGGCGGTTTATTTGTTAACCAGGAGCATGTTGCTGCTCTTCTGGGTGATTTTTCAGGCTTAAAGAATATTCCGTGTACAAGAGTTGAAGCTGCATGCGCTTCAGGAGGACTTGCACTAAGGCAGGCTTATATTGATGTGGCGTCTGGAATGCATGATATTGTTGTTGCTGGCGGAGTTGAAAAGATGACGGACATAGGAGGGGCAGCTGTAACTAAAACCCTTGCAACAGCAGCTTCACAGGAATGGGAAGCTGTCTACGGAGCAACTTTTCCGGGATTATATGCCATGGTTGCAAAGCTTCATATGCATAAATACGGAACAACAGAAAAACAGCTTGCAATGTGTGCTGTCAAAAATCATAAAAATGCGGTTTATAATCCATTTGCACAGTTCAGGAGAGAAATATCTGTGCAAGATGTCTTGAATTCACAGAAAGTTGCAGACCCTTTAAATCTGCTTGACTGCTCTCCTATTACAGACGGTGCTGCTTCTGTTATACTTGCATCTGAGAAAAAAGCAAAAAAATTATGTAAAAAACCTATTTGGATTTTAGGAAGCGGGCATGCAATTGATACAATATCTTTGCATGACAGGGAAGATATAACTACATTAAAAGCAACTGTTGAAGCTGCAAAACAGGCTTATAAACAGGCTAAGCTCTCACCAAAAGACATTGACTGTGTAGAAGTTCATGATTGTTTTACTATAGCAGAGCTTTGTGCTGTTGAAGACCTTGGCTTTTGTAAAAAAGGAGAAAGCGGAAAATTTATTGAATCAGGGCATACACAGATTGGAGGAAGCATACCTGTAAATACTTCCGGCGGCTTAAAGGCAAAAGGGCACCCGATAGGTGCTTCAGGCATTGCACAGGTAATTGAAGCGGTTCTGCAGTTGAGAGGAGAGGCAAAAGGCCGCCAGGTTGATGCTAAAATTGCAATGACTCATAATGTTGGCGGTACAGGCGGTACTGCTGTAGTCCACATATTAGGGAGATGAAAATAAATGACTGTACCAAGAATATGGAGAAAAATTCCCCAATATTATAATCTGATTGGCAAAAAATGCCAGAAATGCAATAGTCTATATTTCCCTCCGAGAGATGTATGCACTCATTGCGGCGAGATAAATCTTCAGAATTATAAACTTGAAGGCAATGGCGAAATAATAACTTTTACAGTAATCAGGACACCAATGCCTGATCCTGAAGGTGAAATAATAGATATTCCCGGAAGACAAATACCTTATATTATTGCAATCATTAAATTAGACCAGGGCCCATGTTTGACTTCGGAGATTGTTGACTGCAGTCCAGGTGAAGTTAAAATCGGAAAAAAAGTAAAATCTGTATTTAGAAAAATTGTTGAAAAAGGGCCTCGCGGAGTAATACAATATGGCTGTAAATTCAAGCTTATCTGATGAGGAGATTATTGATAAATTAATTAACAAGGAGATTAAATTCTACAGATTAGATGAGTTATTAGGAGATGAGAAAAAAGCAACTTTACTAAGATTGAAAGCTGTTGAAAAAATATCAAAAAAAAAGTTTATTCATATAAATAAATTCACAATTTCTCCAAAAAATGCCCGCCCTAATATTGAAAACATGATCGGATCAATCCAGGTTCCTCTGGGAATAGCGGGTCCTGTTCAAGTCTGTGGAGAATATGCAAAAGGAGATTTTTTTTTGCCGATTGCAACAACTGAAGGGGCACTGACTGCCTCTGTTAACAGGGGATGCTCTGTTATAAATAATTCTGAAGGAGCAAGCGTCTGTATAAATAAATCCGGCCAGACAAGATCAATACTATTTAAATTTAAAAATATTGAAAAAATTAAAACTTTTTTTCAGTGGATAGATCATAATTTTTCTAAATTAAAAAAAGTTTCAGAAAGCAAAAGCAATTTCCTTGAATTAATCTCAATAAATAAATTTGTTGTGGGTAATTCAGTCTGGTTAAGGCTGACTGCAGATACAAAAGATGCAATGGGAATGAATATGATAACCCTTGCTGCAAAGACTTTAGGAGAATATATTGAATCTAATTTTACTGGAGCAGAATTTGTTTCAACTTCAGGCAACATATGCATGGACAAAAAGCCTTCTGCACTGAATCTGGCAGAGGGAAGAGGGAAATCCTTGCTGGCAGAGGTATTTATTCCGAATTCAGTTGTTGAAAAATATTTAAAAACAACACCTGAAAAAATGGTTGACGTTAATTACAGGAAAAATCTTCTCGGTTCGGCATTGGCAGGCTCATATGGTTTCAATGCAAATTTTGCAAACATTGCAGCAGCAATATTCCTGGCTACAGGCCAGGACCTTGGCCATATAGTTGATGGCTCCCATGGATTTACAACAATGGAATTAGTGGATGATAAGCTGCATGCGATTGTTACCCTGAGTTCCCTTCAGCTTGGCACCATTGGCGGCGGTACAAATTTGGAAACACAAAAAGAGTGTCTGGAATTACTGGGTGTCCATGGTTCAGGAGACCCTCCTGGAGCCAATGCCTCTAAATTTGCAGAAATTGTTGCTGCGGCAGTGCTTGCCGGGGAAATTTCACTTATTGGAGCTTTAGCTGCAAAACATCTTGTAAAAGCGCATATGGAATTAAACAGGTAAAATGAGTGTTGCATGTTCAAAAATAATATTGTTTGGGGAGCATTCTGTTGTTTACGGAAAGCCGGCAATTGCAATACCTTTAAAGAGTTTATTTACAGAAGTCCGGATCGAAAATTCAGAAAATATTGAAATTAATTCTGATTATGAATTAAATATTAATGAGCAAAACAATCTTAAAAACATAATTAATCTGATCTTAAATTATTTAGATATAAAAAATAAAAATATCTCAGTAAATATTAATTCAAATATTCCTGTTGCATCCGGCATGGGCAGCAGTGCTTCTTTGTCAGTCGCATTAGCCAAATCTGTTTCAGATTATTTTCATAAGGAATTATCTCCTGAAGAGATTTCTATGACTGCATATAAATGCGAAAAAATATTTCACGGAATGCCTTCGGGAATAGACAATACTGTTATTGCTTATGAAAAGCCAGTTTATTTTGTTAAAGGAAAAAAGACTGAAACAGTAAAAATCGGGAAACCATTTACATTATTAATTGCAGATACAGGCATAGTTAGTTCTACAAAAGAGATAGTTCTGGATGTGAAAAAAGAATATGAAAAGAACAAAGGGTTATATGAAAAGTATTTTAATGGAATGGCTGATATTGCTGAACAGGCAAGAATAGCTATTAAAGAGGGTAATATTAAGTTAATAGGAAAATTAATGACTGAGAATCACAGGGTCCTGCAAAAAATAAAAGTCTCATCTTCTGAACTGGATAATTTAGTTGAAACAGCATTAACTAACGGCGCTTCAGGAGCCAAATTAGTCGGAGCAGGCAGGGGCGGCAATATTGCTGTTCTGGCTGAAAACAATAAAAATAAAATCAGGAATGAATTATTAAAAGCAGGAGCAGCTGATGTTATTGAAGAATTAATAGAATGAATTTTCAACAAACACTGGAAAAATATAAAGGACTGATAAACAAAGAGCTGGAATCTTTTTTGGATCAGGAATTAGACAGCTATAATAATGATACTCTTAAACAAAAAATTCTTTTATTAAAAGAATATGTCATGTGCGGAGGAAAAAGGCTCAGGCCAACAGCATTAATCATGGCGTATAATTCTTTTTCAGATGATGAAACAAAAATCATTAAGCCGAGTTTGTCAATTGAACTTTTTCATACTTTTACATTGATTTTTGATGATATTATGGACGAGGATGATTACAGAAGAGGAAAAAAAGGAATACAAAAAAAACTTAAAGAACGCTACCTTGAAAAAAATAAAGAAAGCAGATATGACGGCGCAATCTTTTCTCAGACTTCCAAAAGGTATTCAGCTTCCTGCACTATGCTGATCGGGCTGCTATGCGATATGTTAAGCAGAAAGATTATTATTGATTCTGCATTTGACAATAATAAGAAAAAAAGCGTTCTGGAAGTTTTCAATAACCTGACCAAGATATTAGCCGAAGGCCAGTTGCTAGACTTGGAGATGGAATTACAAAGTGAAATAACTGGACAGGAATATATGGACATGATTGAAAAAAAAACAGCCTCTCTATTTATAGCTGCGATTGAGGTAGGAGCAATATTTGGAAATGCACAGGGCAATATGGCTTTAAAACTTAAAGAATACGGCAAAAATATTGCAGTTGCATTTCAGATCCAGGATGATATAATGGATATCTCTGCAAATTTAAAAAAAGGCCATGATCTTGGCAGTGATATTAAAAAAGGCAAGAGGACGCTGCTTGTGATTAAAGCTGTGGAAAGAGCAGATGAAAAGCAAAAAGAAATCTTGAATAGTATCCTCGGGAAAGATGATGCCGCAGAAGAAGAAATTAGGTTAGTAATTGAAATTTTCAAAAAAACAGGTGCTTTTGATTATTGCAGAAAACTTGCTCTTGAAAAGATCAATAATGCAAAAAAGATATTAGACACTATGAACTTATCTGCACAGGGAAAGGATTTTTTCAATGGTTTTGCTGAACTGATGATAAAGAGAATAAGTTAGGCAATACCAAAAATTATTTAAAAAGTCTTCTTAATATTTTTTATCATGAAAAAGAGGCTTGCCCAGATAGCAATGGAGTATATAGTTATTACAGGGGTTGCATTTATGATTCTTATCCCCGGGATGTATCTCTTCAGGAATTATGTTGCCTCATCAAATGACCAGATAATCGAGCAGAGGATTAATCTGATTGCAAATGAAATCCTGAATACAGCCCGTGAAATGTATTATGTTGGTGTGCCTTCAAAAAGGGTTATTGAGATTGATATGCCTGATGAGATTGCAAATATGGGTGTTTTTTTTTATGATGGTGGAGACGGGGGTGACGGGGATCCGGAAAATGATGAATACCAGCTTATTTTTGTTGCAGAGACAAATGAAGGAAGAGTAAAATATTATTTCCAGTCAGATATCCCTATAAAAGCTTATGAAGATAGTTCATGGTTCCCTGATATTGGAATTTGTTCTTCCTTTCTGGATAATGATGAACTTTATAGTTATGGAGACGATCATTGTAATGAGGATAATTTTGAGCCTGAATGTGAAATGGGAGAGTGTGAATGTTTTCCTGTGAAAGATTATTCTTCAGGAAAAAAATTCTTCAAGCTGGAGGCAGCTGAAGATGAGTGCTATGCTTCAGGAGCATGTGTTATCATAGATGAAGTTTCAAATGAGTTGAGCTGCGGCTGATTTATAATTAAATTTATAAATATTGAACTATTTTTAGTTCATATGAATGAAAAAACATTCAAAGTCTTGTTTGAAATATATAAAAGCAGAGAACCGCTATACTTAAGGGAAATAGTAAAAAAAACCAGGCTTCCATATGGCACTGTCCAGAATATCGTAAACAGAAACATTGATTTATTTAATTCAAAAATAAGTGGAAAAAACAAATACTTTAGTTTTGCTGATTCTATTGAAAATAGGTATCTGTTTAAGCAGATTGAGATTGAAAATACAGCTCAATTTATAAAAAAGAATCTTAAGTTAAAACCATTTTTAGCTGGAATTTCTCAGTTAAAAAGACCCATATTAATATTTGGCAGTTATGCCCAGAATAAAAATACTAAAAATTCAGATATTGATCTATTAATAATATCAAATAAAAAAATAAAACTTCCCTTGTATCTTTTTAAAAATAAAATACATTCAATATATATATCCAAAAAACAGATTAATAATTTTAAAAAAGAAACTTTATATACTGAAATCAAGAATAATCATATAATTATATCTTATTTTGATTTTTTTTTAAAAGAGGTTTTTGAATGAAATGGATAATTAAATGCAAAAAAATAAAAAACGGTCTTAAAAACATTAATCCTAATACTGAAATTTCTAATCGTTATCTCAAACAGTCAGAAAATACTTTAAAAAGAGTGAAACAGCTTATTGATGAAGAAGGTCATTTATGGGCGTCAGTAATGACTTATTACTCGGCTTACTATGCAATATATGCATTTTTGCAGAAGATTGGAATAAAATCTGAAAATCATAGTTGTTCTATTGAAATTTTTAATTATTTGACAGGAGAAGAAGAATTAACAAAAAACATAAAAAAATTCAGAGATGCGAGAATTGACAGCCAGTATTATTTGATATTATCAAAAAAAGAGGAAATTAATAAGAATTATACAGACCTTAAAGATTTTTATATTGAATTATATAATTTATGCAATTCAACCCAGAAAGAGATAAACTATTATTTAGAAAAAGTTTCGAAATTTTTTTAGAAATAAAAATAAAGGTTATAAAAAAGAGGCAGAATGAAAAAATCCCAGATAATCAGCATGGACCTGGTCCTTGGATTTATAATATATATGATTGCTTTATCTGTCTTTTTCTATGCGCTTGGAGGGATTCCTTTTTTAAAACAGAGAAAAACACTTAACATAGAAGCAGATTTTGTTTTCAGCAATATAGAAAATATCCAGAATAACAGGATTAATTTCCTGGAAAATTATGAAGTGAATGAAAATAAACTGAAATTATTTGCAAATATATCCTATAAAATCAAAGATACTGATTCTGACGGATTAAGTGATTATGGAGAAGAAGCCTTGATATCAAAAGGAATATCTGTTGAGATTAACAGCCCGGATTCAGATTTTGATAATTTTACTGATTTTGAGGAATTAAGAAGAGGCACCCTCCCTAATAATTCATTAATTAAGCCAAGGGATAATGATGTCTGGGCAGGCAATATAATAGGGGATAGTTTAGATGACTACTGGGAAGAAAAACACGGGATTGATGATTATGACAGCCCGGATACATTGGACTATGCTTATGAAGATATAGATGGTGATTCCTTTTTTGATAATCCGAATGATTGGGGTCCTCCATATTCTCCTTCTGATACAGAGTGTAACCTGCCTTATGAGTATAGAATGGGACATTATAATGAAGATTATAATTCAAATGATTTATTTGATGGAACAATAAATACAATATTTACAGGCTTTTGGCTTGACAATACAAAATTAAAAAAATGCACTCCTCTTGGTTTTTACCCTGATTATTATTGTTCAGATGATTCAGGAGATTATAAAAGGTGCTGCCAGAAATGCATTCCGAATATATGGGCTTATTCAAGGGATTTAAAAAAAGGGGATTTTGACAATGATGGATTAAATGATATAAATGAGATTAACATTTACACAACAAATCCATTTGAGCCAGAGCCTGACAATTATGGATTTTCAAAAGGGGCACAGCTTACAATGGATATACTAGGCATTTCTTTTTCTGATGATGATTCAGATTATCTTCCTGATAAATGGGAAGAAGAATATGATTTAAACGTTGATTCGATTGAATGTGCTGTGACTCCTTTTGGTGATTCATGCAAGTATGGAGATCCTGATGATGACTACCTGTCAAACTGGGAAGAGCTGAAATACGGTACAGACCCCATGAATCCTGATACAAACGGCAACGGCATAAATGATTTTTATGAGCCAATCAAACCCTTACAAATTGATTTGCAATCTTTAATATTAGGGGATATAGACACACATAATTTCAAGGAAATTGATGTATGCATTTATTTTGAGGATAAAAACGGAGATATAAAATATCATGTCGGGGAAGGAGATGTTGATGACAATATGATTTATATAAAGGAAGAGCAGAAATGCGGCCAGGAGTCTTTTCAAGTGATTAATGCAAAACCAGAATGCCTTACCTCTCCTTATGTTGAGACTATTGTAATGTCAAAACCGGTTTTATATAAAACTGATTTGGGAGCTGAATTATTAAACATGAGAATATTGATATGTGCAAAACAATGAAATACAAAAAGGCATATTTTTTTTTAATGGACGGATTAATAGCTGTGATTATATTGTTTGTGGGGTTTATACTTATCTCCGCAACAAACCCTAATAAGCCTGTATTGATACATAATAAGCATTTGTCCCAGGATTTGATCAATATCTTTTCAAATACAAAAATTAATGAGTTATGCGAAGACTGTGATTGCCCTTCTTATACTGTTTTAAATGAATTATGCCCTTATATAAATAACAAGGACAATACTATGCTGGAAGTTATTGGTGAATTATATACAAGAAAAATTGAAGATGAAGATATACATGGTAAAAAAGGAAATGAATGGGCACGGGATTTAATAGAGGAATTGATTTATCAGAATAAATTATTCTACAAGGATTTATACGGCTTTGCTTTTATTATTGAAGATGAAGTTATCTATAATTCAATGGGCAATAATATGCATAATTTTCCTGTAGGTACTTATGATTTGAATAATGAGGAAGATGTCCAGGAATTTAATTCAGATATTGACAGGAATAAAATAAAAATACTTCTTTCAACAAAAAAGGTGATTATGGGATACTGGGAAAATGAAAATACAGGAGATATTAAATTTTGGGGGCCATATACAGTTGAGATATGGACATGGCAGAGAAAATGAATAAAAAAAGCTTATTTTTTTCATTGCTTTCTGTATTTATAGTCCTGATATTTTACCTGAGTTTCAGGATTACTGCCCAATATGCTATCCTGGAATCAGAAATGGCTTCTACAAGGACAAGAGTAGAAGTCCTTAATTCAATAATTAATGATCTGGATGAAAGATACATTGAAAGATTACTGTATGTTTCAGCCAAGAGCGCTCTTGGCGCAATGAGCAGGTATGCTTCGGTTTATTCGGGAACTGATGATGGGCTATACTGGGTGTCAGGGAAGTTTAAAGGATATAAGGATTTAAAAAACGAACTGAACAAGACAATGACAGAAGGTGAATTAATCCACGGGGTCAATTTAAAAGAAGATCCATTAATCAATACTGAATTTTCCCTTAATAAAAATAATCTTATATGGATGACAGAGCATTTAAAAAATAAATTTGATGCAATCGGGATTGATATAGATACTTTTGAAATAAAAATAATTTCACTAAAACAAACAGACCCTTTAACTCTTGATATTGGAGCAGATATTAATTATTATTTTAAAGACAAGAATAAAATCGCTTCATGGAAAGGTGAAACCCATAAAGAAATTGAAATAAATATTTTAGGGATGTATGACCCCAAACATAAAAAAAGGATAAGAGATTTTGGCACAACATTTTTATATGATGATTTTTCTGATTCTGGTCTACCTGCATGCGGGGGAGATATTCTTGCTGATCCTGATTGCGGACTTAGTTCTCCTGTTAATGGCTGCAATTGTATTCACGAGCAAAGTTTCCTGAACAAATTAATTGCTCCTGGTTCTCCGACAGAAAAAGATAAAGGATTAGGAATCTGTTTTGAGGATGGAATTCCTGAAACACCTAACTGCGAAACACCAATATGAAATCACAGGTATCATTTGAAATGATTGTAATATTCACATTGATTTTTATAGCTTTTCTTGGCTTTTTGGTTATGATCAATTCAACAATCACGGATATAACAGAAGAAGAAGATTATGCAGCAATGAGGAACTTTGCTGAAAACATTAAAAACGAGGTAATACTGGCAACACAGGTTCATGACAATTATCTCAGGAGATTTCATGTCCCAGCTGATTTGAATGGTAAAGAATACAATGCATATCTCAGGGGGGATATTTTAGATATTGAATTAAAAGAGAGTTATGAAATTACGAAGACTTATACTACTGCTCTTCCTGTTGAGGTAAAAGGAGGATTTATTGAAGATAAAACTCAAAATCTGACGGATCATTGCATTACAAAAAATAATTTTGACGGTGTACGCATAGCAAGGAACCAGGTTTCACTTGAACTGTATGACCTGAACGGGTTACCTATTCAAAGTGAAGAGGAATTTACATCTTTGAGTAAAGGAAAGACCTTTTATGTATATGCAAGAATGAGCTGTGTAGAAGATATAAGGGGTGTGCAGTTCACTATAAGCTTTGATGAGAACAAAATCAAACATATTGGGCATTCTGTTATTGACAGGACAACCGGAGAAGAAAATCCTCTTTTTGGTGAGATTATAGGTTCTGGAAATAAGCCGGAAGGACTTGATTTTTCAAATTTTAAACCTCCAGTGACTGCAATTGCTTATATGGACCCTGAAAATAGTGCAGAGGACAATGCAGAACCATATCCTCTTTTTTATATGAGTGGGGAATTAGCTTATCCTGAGAAAGGAGATGACCTTGCAAGAATCACAATCGGGTTTATTGCCAGGGACTGCGGAACAGGAGTTGGAAATATAGCAAAGATTAAATTCCAGGTAAAATCAGATGCTGAAGAAGGCAATACATTAATACAATTTGATCCTGAATTTAACCCTGATTTATATAGTTTAATAAATCCAGAAATACCAGACCAGGTCCTTCTTGAAGATAATCTTTTGGTTTATGATTGCAAAACCCTTGAAAAAAATATTGAGGCTTTGCCTGACACAAAAGTCAATGCAAAACTAAGAATCATCTGATATGGAAAAAAATATACTGTTAGCCGAAAAATATTTAAACTAGAACTAAAATAAAAGATAATATTAATCCAGGGAAGGGGTAAAAATAAAAAAGGGGACTGACAAAAAAGGAGCATTTTTAGCTAATTTAAAAGGTTCCACTATCTTCTTTGCTGTGATTGCTGTTGTAATAATAGCAGGCATTATCTATGCTCTATTTTCACTTTCTTCTTCAAAAACAGATCAGGCAATAACTGGTAAAGAAGATTATATTGAAATGACAGGGCTTGAGATTGCAGAGAAGAATCTTGAGTTTATTGAGAGTATGAAGGATACTGGAGGAAATTATTATTCATTTAGAGAGTGTGTAAATAAAGAATGTGTTAACAAAAAAGCTAATTCTGAAAAACACTTTATTCAATTAAGAAATGATGCATTTATTCTTTATGTTAAATCCTTGAAAGATTCAGGATATAAAAATGAATTGAAAAATAAACTCATAGAAATAAATGAATTATATAAAAGTTCTCCACAGGATGTTAATGAGTTTGTTTTGGCGCCATTAATTGAGATACTAATTAATTATAATGGAAACGATGATATTTATATTGAATTAAAAAATGTGGTTATTGAGATTCTTGATAAAAGAACACTTCTTTATATTGAAGGTACTGAGGATGGAGACCAATATGTTCCAATTTCTTTTGAAGAGAAAGAAATAGAATATTATTATGATGAAAAACCGCCTTTGCCAGCCATGCAGGGAACTATTAATGATATGAATTATGATGAAGCTTTAAAAAAATCTAAACTAGACCAATATGGGAGAAGAGCACTTGCCTATATTGGAGCATTTGAGTTAACCGGAGATACTAAATATGAATATGCTGCAAGAAGTGTTATGACATATGCAAATAAATGGTATGCAAATATTAATCAGGAAGTAAAAGCAGATGCTAAAGGAGTCTTTAAACAGGAATCTTGTTTTTTGATTTTGGATCATGTTAAGCTATATAAACTAACCGGGAACGAAGCTTATTTGGAATTTCCAAGTATGTTTTTTGAAGAAGTGGATTTTAATAATGTCTATTCCTTGAATTTTATTGATAATCCAGAATACATTAATGACTTATATAGTATGATTCCATGTATCAAAGCATTTGAGTTAATGGATAAGCCTGAATATGGCAAGGCAATTACATATTATCTTGAAAATTCATTTGACTATCCTAATTTGAAAGGATATATTGAGGGAGATGGCGCATTTCAGACAATATATAAGGATCATTCAAAAAAAGAAACATATGAAAATATTCAGATATCCTTACTGCTTATGAATTCAAATAATAGATTCAGAATTAAAAAGGCAAATTAATATGAATCAAAAATTAAATAAAATTAAAATAACTCGGATAATTCTTTTACTAGTTGTTTTTATAATGTCTTCTTATGTTGTTTTAGGTCTTAGGACGTGTAGTGGTAGTGAGGCAACATATGAGCCCAAACCTAGAGAGCCCTCTTGTGAATGGTGTGGAGATCGTTTTTGTGCTCCAGGAACATGCAATTCTTTTTGTGGAAGTTGTGGACATTGTACTCCTGTGTGCATTACAGGAAATATTCCTTGCAATGATTGTTGTCAGACTGATGTTTGTCCAGGCTGTGGAAATGAAAAACCTTGTTGCAGAACTTGCGAAGAACCTGATAAATGCGGAGATGGCGAATGGCAGTCAGATAAGGACAAAGCATGTGAATATGTCGGACCAATATATAATAATAATAGTCAATATACCGGTTTGATATGCAAAGCCAATGGTCAGTCTTGCAGAAGCATAGGGGATAAATGCACATGTTGCGGAGACAGCCAGATAAATGGCGGTGAGTTCTGTGATGACGGAGATACAGATAATGAGCCGAACTGGGATTATGATCAATGCAGGAAAGACTGCACAGCATGCGGAGATGCAAAAAAACAATCAGCTTATGATGAGACTTGTGATTTTGCTGCAGCTGCAGGAACAACTGCGAATCCATACGGCAACTGCAGGGATAAGACTTTTGTAGAAAATGCTTGTACATATTGCGGAGATGGTGTTAATCAGAGTATTGAATATTGTGATGATGCATTTGACCCTTCCAATAATGGTAATGAGCATCTTAAACAGTGCAGGGATGACTGCACAGCATGCGGTGACGGAATTGTTCAGAAAGGAGAAACCTGTGATTTTGCTATGAGCTATGAGTGTTTTGAAGTTGAACCAGGAGTTATTATGTGTCCTGATCAGCCATGGTGGACATGCAGGAATAAAGATTATAGAGATGATGCATGCACATATTGTGGTGATGGTGTTTGGCAGCAAGCTTATGAAATATGTGACCCCGGAATAACAGATCCAAATGATCCAGGATATCATCCTGCCTGCAGGAAAGACTGCACATATTGCGGAGATGGTATTTGGCAGGAAGAAGAAGAATTCTGTGATTATGCAAAACCTTGTCCTGTAGGAACCTGTGATTCTTCAAACATTAATCAATGGGATGGATATCATCCTGGCTGTAGGGATGACTGCACAGCATGCGGTGATGGTATTTTACAGAAATTTGATGCAGATGGAAATATACTTGAATTATGTGATGATACAAGGTCTTTTGATGACCAGACATATTCTCCTGAACTTGAGTACCTGCTTGAGCCGGAGAATATAAACATAAGGCTGAATTATCCCTATATTTATTATAATCATTATCCGGGTGCGTGCATACCTCCTGAATACCTTTCAGATGATGATAATGAATGCAAGATAAAAAGTGAAATATGCGACAAAGAAGATACAGACGGCAACTGCGAGCATCTGATGCTTCATGAGCAGCATGTAAATTATTTCAATGCATTGAGAAATATAGCAGGGTGGGATCTTGACATAGATTTCAATGATAATCAAATACCATGCGATTGCTGTTTATGCCAGAGCGGAATTGACGGCAATAAGTATTGCAAACCATCCTTAATCCAGGAATGTTTAATCACCGGGAAAAGCTATATATGTGATGACGGGGTTGATGATGGATTTGCATGGAAATATATGTATGGAGATCCTGAATTAACCTGGGGCATACTTGATGATTTATGGAGCCCGGGAACAGGCAATGTTCCTACAGGTGAAGATGTAACAGAAAAACTAAAAGACTGTACTGCAAATAATGTAATCATAACAGGATATCCTGAATATATTTATCTTAACTGGGAAGACCTTAAAGCTCAGATCTTTGTAAACGAGGGCGAGCCAGATACAGAGTTTGTTGATTCTATTGACTTTTCAATAAAATACAGAACTGAAAATACTGTAATACATGTCCAATGGTTTGATTTTAATGAGAATTCATGGAAACCTGTACTTGACTGCGGACCCTTTTCTTCACAAGACGTTTTTACAGAACAATGCACTTTGCCAGAGCAATTAAAAGATGCAATACTTGCCGGTAATTATGAAGATGTTCTGTTAAGGCTGATTATTAATCATAAGGACAATACTGTTGAGAAAATATGCAATGATAATATTGATAACGATGTTGATGGATTAGTGGATTGTGAAGATAATGATTGTACAGAATATCAATATTGTAAACCTAGAATATGCGGCGATGGGATTGTGCAAGATGGAGAAGCCTGTGATGATGGTAATCCAGATGATTGTGATGGTTGTCGTAGAGATTGTTCAGCTGTTGAGACAGGATGTGGTGATGGATTCGTTTGCCCACCAGAAGCCTGTG
>JAFGRO010000078.1 GCA_016935095.1 Candidatus Woesearchaeota archaeon | reverse complement strand
TTATATATTAATTATGTATTAGTAGTAAAAACTTATATAATTATATAAGTTGAAAAAAAGGTTGAATTATTTTAATTGAGCTAAAAAAATGAACACAGCTAATTCATACAACTTCCCTGGATTTTCTTTAGTAGGGAGAATAAAGCATGTATATGCTCAAGCAAAGCCTTATTTAAGGACTCTTGCTGTTACCTCTCTTGTTGTATTAAGTTCGCTTTTTTTACAGAATGAGCCTGTCAAGGCAGCAGAAGAAAATTATACTCCTGTAATAGTTCAGGCTGATGCAGGGGAACATAATTTAGGAGAAATAGTTTTAGTACAGCAGCAGGGAGATGGTTGCAGTGAACATAGTGAACAAGGCTGGAGAGATAGCGGAACCAATCCTGGTGAGTACTGTTTTAGAACAGTTGATGGAAAAGTTGAGTATTGTGCTTTAGATTCTGAGAAAGCAACAGAGACACACCCTGAATGTCCATGGCTCCTCTCATCAGAAGAAACACCTGTTCCTGCAGATTTACCGCTAATAATTATTCCTTCTGATTGCTTATCACTTGAAGGCACATGCTATGATGCTAATGCAGTCAATGAACACGGCGGATTAGGTGATTGCATAGCTGTAGATTCAAGACTTAATGATCTTGGTCTTTTAGAATCAAATGAAGATGGATATTGTATTGAAGCACTTGTACAGCCAACAGCAGTATCAACTCCAGTGAATACACCTACTCCAGATGATCAATCACCTACAGAAAATCAAGGTTTTTCGATGGCATGCGCTACAACACCTTTAATACTTGGGGGAATTGTAGGTTTATTATATTTACCGAAAATTGTTAATTCTATTAGAATATTCATGATTAGTAGAATGACTGACACACAACTTGCTGTTAGAGCAAATAGAAACTATTGGAGAGGTAAAGCAGGAGATGTTAATGAAGTAGCTAGAGGCTTAATGCAAAAAAATCCTGGAATGGAATGGTCCCATGCCAGAAGACAAGCCAGTGACATTGTACGTCATGGTCGTGATTGGAATGAGGGTTCTCAATCACAAGTTGGCCATAATGAAGGCGGTTAATTTATTTATTACATTTCTTATTTTTATTATTTATATAAGGTGTAATTTTTCTTAAAATACCTTTTTCAATAAGAATAAACTTCAGGAAAAGAAGGATAAAAAATATTCCTGATTCAGTTGAAAAAGAAATGCACGGGCATAAATTCAGGATTGCAACAAAAAAGGAGAGCAAAAAATGTATATAAGGCTTGATGAGCTAAAAGTCATTGCAGGAGAAAAAGGATTCAACATGAAATAATTCAAATATGTAAAGAAATGATTGATGTTGCCAAAGACATTGTATTAAATTAAAAACTAAAAGAATGATATAAAAATGATTGAAATTAGAATTCATTACTGAATCAATTTCTTTTTTTCCTATCATCTCCCCAATCTCAAGAATCAAACAATTGTAATTTCTTCTCTAAAAGCTCTTAAAAACTATCCAATTAAAGCATCCATTCTGTAAAAATCAATCTTCCATGATTCAAGGAAGCTCTGGAACTCATCAACAAAACTTATCGGAATAAAAAATGCGGTTCTGTCAAGCATCCTGCCATTCATCTTATCTAATAATCCTTTTTGATTTTTCTTCCCGTGCAGGGCATAATAAAATAATACTTTTTTACTTTTTACTAGATTTATTAATCTGAAACTAAATATGGATCCGGAATCTAAACCCAGTTTTTTATATAAAGGCAGATTATCAATTAAAGAAATACCTTCTTTTAACATAGTTTTAAAAAGCGGATTAAAGAGCATTGTCTCACAAAGAAGTAAATTTAAATGCACTTTCTTATTAAAAAAAACACTGAATTTCTTCATTAATGATAAAAGCTCTGATTCTTTTCTGTTCTTAATTATAACTGCAATATCAATATCATTTGGATTAAGTTTATTTTTTACATAAGAGCCAAATAATACTATATCCACAATAATCTCTTTATATTTTTGACATAGATTGTTTGAACTCTTTTTCAAGATTCCCGTATTGAATAATGGTTTTGATTTCATTCTTTATTACCTTGCATGAATCCTTAGTAATTTGAATAGAATATGTGTCCTGATATGTTTTGAAAATACTGTCTATTGAGAAATAGATTTTGGGAAAATACTGTTCTAATAATCTAAATCGTTCAGTATGGCTTTTTGGAGAATATCCTCTTTTTTGCAGCAGGATTAAATCACAAATCTGAGTTATTGCTTTAAAATATGCTGTAACAGCTAATCTATATCTTCCTTTTGCTTCTTCATCTAAACCTCCTTCAAAGAACTCAATAAATCCATCTCTTAGTGTTTGTTCATTTGTCATTATTACCTTGGTAAATTTTATTATTTATAAATGTTTCTAATTTACCTAAGTAAAAAATAATTTAGAATATTAATTTTAATTTACTTTGGTAAATTATTGAATTTGTAAAATTAGAATTCAAGAAGGAAACTTTTTATTTCCCCAGTTCTTTTTTCAGGTCCTCAATTATCTCTACAGGAGTAGGGTCTGTTTCATATTCCAGGGCAAGAAAATAAGAGACCCACAGCCCGAGGTAAAATCCTGAGATTAGCCTTGTCAGGAAATCATTGCCTGTGATTGCTATCTCCATTATGTCCACTCCTTTTTTCATAATGAGCTTTTTGATTATATTTATTCTTTTTTTTACACGGGGATGGTCCTGCTCGTCTTTTATCATCACAACAAAATACTCTCCTATAATATTTACATATGCATTTGTTTCATTATGATTAAACTCGGGAAAAATATTGTAAAATGCAGGCGTCTTTGCATTTTCATTGATATCAGTCTTCCATTTCTCTGCAATGCAGAATGTCCTCTGCGATGAATATATTACAGGCACTTTGCCTTTTATTTTTGATGCAAGCTCTTTTGCCTTTTCCTTAATCCCTGGATTTTTCAGCGCAGCAGCTGTTTTTTTAAGTATATTTTCCTGGGAAGGTATAATGCCTGAATTATGTAATATCGTCAATAACGGGACTGACAGGTAGATGGTGGAGAGCCTTGGCTGTAAGCCTTTCGGGACCAGCACCAATGGCGTCTTATTCATCTTAGCGAGCTTCTCAAGCTTGCCTCCTGAGCAGACTGCAACAACATTTGCCTTTTTTCTTATAGCTTCCCTGTAGGCAGAGATAGTCTCTTCTGTATTCCCTGAATAAGAAACAGCAAAAAGCAAAGTCTCTTTATTTACATATTTAGGCAGTGAATAGCTCTTGTTTACAAAAACAGGGATTTTAATATCATCTAAATAGCATTTCAGCAGATCACCAGGATAAGCGCTTCCGCCCATTCCTGTGATAAAAATATTTTTTATGTCTGCCTCAATCTTTATATCTTTTCCAAGTTCCATTGCCTCTTTGATCATCTTTGGGAATCTTTCCAGAATTTCATGCATATTTGACTTATCAGCTAAAACTTTATCATCCATAATCATCACCTTAAATAATTGAATCATATTTAATATATAAAATTAATTAATGATAATCTCTATAACTTAAAGAGTAAATTTGAGTTATTTCAAACTAAATATTTATATATAAACCTATTTTTCCGTGGTAAAATAAGTTAGAAATATTCAGATTCACATATCATTATATGTTTACCAGGATTAAAAATGGTATTTGATAACAAGGGTAATTTCAGGGGAGGAGGATGCGGATTTTACACACTCCTAGGCGTAAGTGTGGCAGGGCTTGTACTGGCAGGCGCAGTACTCTGTAATGGTGTATTTCCAAAGACAGTAGATGAAGATGGGTGTATACATAAAGAAGTACCCTATGTTCAGGAACATGCTGTTGTTGACCCAGTCACAGGAGAAACAGTATGCATGCCCAGTGCAGGCACAATGTATTTTATAGGATCACTGGATACAATGTTGATTTATGTTGAAGATAATCAGAGAATTCTAGCTGAAAATGGGTTTCTCAATAATTTGATGCAACAGGATTTGGAAGAGATGATTCAGAGAAATACTTTGCTGTATGACAAACCGGATGAGCATGCTTATGAAAAAGCGCAAATACTCGCCAGGGTAGAAGCTCAGAAAATATTATACAATGATGTCATTGGTGAATTGCAGGATACTTATGGTGTAAAAGTCCAGGAAGTATCTGTACAGGATTTTACAGAATCAGTGGGATTGCCAATAAGGCAGGGAGCATTTTTGGATATAAATCCCTATACTAATGAACCTACGTTAACAATCATAGGCTCTCTTCCTCCTGGAAAAAAAGCAGCACTTGCATTAGAAAATTTTGGATATATCTCCTGGGCAAGCGAAGTTAATGGAGGTGCGCCTCCTTCAACAGTGAATGACTGGCTTGTTATGGGAATAACAGGAAAACAATATGCATTATCATATCCAGAGATTCTTCCAAGCGATATTGCAGCAGAAAACACATTATGGATTATGGCAGCAGAAAGTGAACTTACAGGGGGAAGTGAGGCTAGAACACTGATGAATAAGTATTATGGGCTTCCGCCTGAATTTTCTGTTCCCGGAGAAGAAAATCTGCCGATTTATTTTCTTGATACCCAACTGGTTCATTTACATGATTTAGACATACCCGTTGAAAATAGTTATCTTTTTACAAACTATAATGGTTTTGAAGACAGAACAGGCGCTCCGGATTCAGTTTTATATTCAGAATCAATAATAGATGAAAATGGCACTACGCACGCATTTCTTGAATATTTTAATGAGGACGGTTATAAAATAAGGACAGAAGAGTATGATAAAGGTAGTTTTCAGCTTGTTAATTTGCAGGTTATTACAAGAGACACTGCCGGAAAAAAGCTCCACCATTCATTTTATTCATTACCAAGAGATGCTACCGGTTCAGTTCAGAGATTTGGTCTGCAGCTGCATTCAGATTCAAAACTTCTTATTGGTGAAGAAGGGAATGTGGAAGGATATGAATTAGCTGTGCTAAGAGATGATTACTGGAGGGCACTTTTTTCTGGAGGGCACGAGTGGGATATTCTGGTTCATGTGAATACAGGAGCAGATTTAGCTCCTAGAGATGGTTTTTTAATGACCTATGATGGAACAACAGGAACATATGATCAAAAAGTTCTTTTATATACTCCTGATCAGGTTATAAATACCTTGGAAGGTTTTCACTTTAATGACCCAAGAGACTTTTTATTTCCAGAATGGATAATAAAATGATTTCTTCTTCAATATATAAACTTATTTAAATTAAGAAAGCTGTTCAGCTCATTCTTTAATTCAAGGGCAGTCTCTTTAACCATGCCCTCATAGTCTTTTGTAGCTGATTTCATTAAAAACTTGTCAAATATTGTCCTTATGAAAACATATTCTGCCCTGCACTCCCACTTGCCTCTCTGGTTATATAATACAAAAGCATCAATGACTATATTCACGTTTCCTTTACTAAGCTTAATCTTCTTGTTGTCAATCTTTTTTACTATATCAACCATGTTATCAATAGTAATCCATAACTGCACTTCAAGCCTTGCGCTCTTTCCTTTGAACTCCTTAAAGGGCCTTAATCTTATATGGATTGATTTTCCTTTTTTTGTTATATCTTCCTTGTCTTCCAGCACAAGCTTTTCAAAGCTGTTTTTTTTAAAGAACCTGTCAATTAATTTGAACAGTTCAGCATAATTAAATATCCCTGAATAATTAATCTGCTGCCCTGCTATTACATGCTGCTGTTCATCCCATGATTTGTCATACATTTTAATACAGGAACTTATTTAAGTTCAGATAGCTCATTATTTCGGTTTTTACACCTATAAGTATGTGCCTTATGACGCCTTCCCAATGCGCCAGCCTTTTTCTGTAAATATATTTTTCCATTACTGTCTGCACAAGGAAATACATAGGCTTATAGTTATTTGCAGGCCCGACAACCCAGTTATCTCGATAATCAGTCATCATCTTGGAATCAAATATCATTACCAGCCTGCCCTGATTTGTCTTCACTTTTTCTCCTTCAACCTCTTTTTCAACCTCAACAAGGTCATGGACATAGATCCATATCCTGATAATTGCCCTGATATAATCATCCACTTTTTTATAGGGCTGCATTTTGACATGGATGTATTTGCCTGTAGGTGTTTCATATTCCTCGTCAAAATAAATCTTTTTATCCCATCCTTTCAAGCGGAAATATTTGTCTATCAGCCTGAAAACCTCTTTCATGCTAAATAAACCGCTGTATTCAATCTTTTCATCAACAACAGGAAATACTATTTCGCCCATTTTCAGTATGCATTAGTTGCAGTTTCCATGCCAAGGAATTTTTTGATGTCAGTCATCAGACCGTATATATAATAATCAAGGTAATCAAAATATTTCAGGAGAATCTCATGATAAAGCACATAACCATTTAAAAACTTTTCAACCTTTTTTAAAAAATCCGATTTTTCAAAATCACCGTCATAATCAGTAATATATGCTCCGTTCAGTAGAATCTTCATCCTTGAGTCTGTAAGCTTTTTTTTAGTTCCCTCTTTAATGACCTCTACTTCTTTAGGCTCCCACAGCCAGAACTCCAGGTTAATCTGCAGAGCGGCGTAAAAAGTGACTTTTTTTCTTGCAATCCATTTGTAAATCAGCCAGGGCGGCTTGTCTTTTGCCTGGATTTCAAAAAAATCCCAGTCCCTGTCTCTCAACCATTTCTGGACATATTTATAGAGCCCTTCAAAATCAAAAACACCCCTGTACTTGATTGTCCTGTGAAATCCATAGGGTTCAAAATCTGTAATAGATGTCATTCTAATATATTAATATGTATATTAGTATATAAATGTTACTAAAAAAAGTTTTAGAACATTTATGCTTAAAAATCGAAGATTTTTATAGTATAAAATTTTTGTTTAAAAACAAATCTTTTTCTCAGGACGAATAATATTGTTATCAGGCAAAGTCAACTAGCCCGTGTTTACACGGGCGTGCATTGTTCTGAGGTTGAAAAAGTGAAAGAACAATGCAAAAAAAGAGCAAGC
>JAFGRO010000077.1 GCA_016935095.1 Candidatus Woesearchaeota archaeon | reverse complement strand
GATTGTCAAATTGGCAGTACAACTGCCAATAATTATTAAGAATTCTAAGAATTAATGTGTTTCCTCACTTAACTTGACTTTGCCCGGAGAGAATATCAAAAATTCCTGTTATATTTGGGTAAAATTCTGAAAGAATTCTAAGCGCAACGTTCCCTACTTGTTTGGTTTTAGGAAAGTCCCCACATAGAATCTGAAAATTTCTCCAATTTGAATAAATTCTCAAGTTCTTTTTTTATTCTTTTAATATCTTCTTCATTGAGAGGTTTGTATTCATCTTTATGACCTGGCGTAATTGGATCTCCATATTTTTGCATAGTAGCATTTTCTGCTCTGCAATAAAGATGGATATGTAAATGTGGTGTCCAATTACCATTATCTTGATAATTGATTCTACCAATATTTACTCCAATCTGTTTCATCGCAAGTTTCATAGCTTCTCCAGAAATAATTGTAAAACGCATTAATTCTATAGCTTGCTTTGGAGTTAATTTGCTTCTGTCTTCAATATCTACTTTTGGAGAAATTTTAACATGACCTCCTTCAAGCCTATCAATCTCAGGCCTTTCATGAGATTCTAATATGAACTTTTCAGTTTCATAAATAATTGTCATAATAATATTGATTTACTTGAAGATATAAAAAGTTTTGGGGAACTTTCCGTTGAGAAATCAAATGTAAGTTAACACCCATTTACCTCCTTATTTTCTTAAATGTGTTTATTCCGGAGTTATTAAGAACAACTCACTCATACTCATCCCAGCTTCTAATCTCCAATTCATCTAATTTCTTATTAGAAATGGCATCTACAAATAATTTAGTTATTTGCACATTTGTCAGCAAGGGAATAGAAAAATCAATTGTTTTTCTTCTGATTATGTAATTGTCATCAAATTTCTTTTCTTCATCGTCCTTGGGAATGCTGATTACAAGGTCCAATTTTTTTTCAAGCAGGAAATTCAGGACATTGGGCTGCTTTTGTTTTCCTCCATTGAATCCATTCTTAAAAAACCTTCCCAGGAAAGATTTTTTTTCATTATTCTCTTTTTCATGTATCTTATGCAGCAAAACAGAATGGATGCCGTGCTTTTCATAAAATTGTTTTGTGTGCAGGGTTGCATACAAACTAAAACCCATCTTTTCAAGTAGATTTACAGAATCAAGCAATTTGTACCTGTTTTTATCCCCGCTGACTGAGATCAGGACATTTTTTTTAGGTAGGTTAAATCCTGTTGATACCAATGATTTAAGATAAGCATCATAGATGTTCTCGCCAAGGCATGCAACCTCTCCTGTTGAAGCCATCTCCACACTCTGCACAGGGTCTGCTCCTTTCAGCCTTGAATATGAGAACTGCGGAGCTTTGATCCCAACATAGTCCAGCTCAAGTGTAGGCATCAGGCTTTTAGTAACATCCATGCCGAGAATAGCATTTGTAGCCATTTCAATAAAATTTGTTTTCAAAACTTTAGAGACAAAGGGAAAGCTTCTCGATGAGCGCAGATTGCATTCAATGACCTTAATCTCATTATCCTTTGCAATAAACTGTATATTAAAAGGACCTGTTATTTTAAGTGCATTTGCAATCTGCTGCGATATGCTCTTTATCCTTCTTATTGTTTCAATGAACAGCCTCTGAGGCGGGATAACCATTGTTGCATCTCCTGAATGCACGCCTGCATTCTCTATATGCTCATTAATGCAATAAATCAAAATCTCGCCGTTTTTTGCCACTGCATCTATTTCAATTTCTTTGGCATTTTCAATAAACTTCGAGATAACAACAGGGTATTTTTTTGAGATGTCTGATGCTTTGCTTATGTAATGCTTCAGCATTTTTTCATTAAAAACAACTTTCATTGCTGCCCCGCTGAGAACATAAGAAGGCCGAATAAGGACTGGATAGCCAACCGTATCTATGAATTCTATTACTTCTTTAAGGTCTGTAAGTGATTTCCATTTTGGCTGGTCAATATTTAAATCATCAAGAAGCCTGGAAAATTTATTCCTGTCCTCTGCTTTGTCTATTGACTCAGGTGAAGTACCCCTTATTCTTACTTTACTCTGTAAAAGGGGCATTGCCAGGTTATTAGGAATCTGGCCTCCCATTGAGAGTATTATGCCCTGCGGGTTTTCGAATTCATAGATATCCAAAACACGCTCAAATGACAATTCATCAAAATAAAGCTTATCCACAACATCATAATCCGTTGAAACTGTTTCAGGGTTATAATTTATCATTATTGTCCTTAATTTATTTTTCTTACATGTCTGTACTGCATTGACACAGCACCAGTCAAATTCAACAGAAGAGCCTATTTTATATGCGCCTGAACCCAGAACAATGATCGTATCTTTTCCAAAGGGCTCAGTATCATTCTTATCTCCATTATAAGTAATATACAGATAATTTGTCTTTGCAGGGAATTCCGCTGCCAGTGTATCAATCTGCTTGACTACAGGCAGGATTTTAAGCTTTTTTCTTAATTCCCTTATTCCGGATTCAGTCCTGTTTGTCAATTTGGCAATCTGCATATCAGAAAAGCCCATCTGCTTTGCTTTTAAAACAAGCTCCCTGCTCAATTTTGAATTTATCAGTTTATTTTCTATCTCAGTAATATTTTTAATCTTATACAAAAACCATGGATCTATTTTTGACAGGTTATATACCTGCTCAATTGACATTCCTTCTTTTATTGCCTCTGTTACAGCAAAGATTCTTTTGTCAGTCGGCTGCTTTAGTTCTTTTTCAATATTTTCAAAGTTCATATTATTTGCGGCCAGGCCTTTTTTCCCGATATTGAGCATCCTGATGCCTTTTTGTATTGCCTCTTCAAATTTCCTGCCAATAGCCATTATTTCCCCGACAGATTTCATTTCAGAGCCAATTTCTTCTGATACTTTTTCAAATTTTTGCAGATCCCATCTCGGAATCTTCACAACAATATAGTCAAGTGCAGGCTCAAAGCATGCTTTTGTTTTTAGTGTAATTGAATTGCTCAGCTCAGATAAAGAGTAGCCCAGTCCAAGCTTGGCAGCAACAAATGCAAGCGGATAGCCAGTGGCTTTTGATGCAAGTGCAGAACTTCTTGATAATCTTGCATTAACCTCAATTACCCTGTAATCCTCAGACTCAGTGTCAAGCGCAATCTGGACATTGCACTCTCCTATAATGCCGAGATGCCTGATTAGTCTAATAGATATTTCCCTTAATTTATGATATTCTGAATTAGTCAATGTCTGAGAAGGTGCAACAACAATGCTCTCTCCTGTATGGATTCCCATAGGGTCAAAATTTTCCATGTTGCATACAGTGATGCAATTGTCATATTTGTCACGAACAACTTCATATTCAATCTCTTTCCATCCTCCAAGATATTCCTCAACAAGAATCTGGTTTGTGAATGAAAACGCTTCATTTGCCAATTTAATAAAATGCTCTTTGCTCTTTGCAACACCTGAGCCTTTCCCTCCAAGAGCATATGCAACCCTTATTATCAAGGGAAAACCAATATCTTCACTGGCCTTAACAGCCTCCTTTATATTTGTGACTGCAAAGCTTCTTGGTGTTTTTATATTAGCTTTTCTTAATTCTCCTGCAAACAAAGCCCTGTCTTCTGTGTTTTCAATTGTCTTAATTGGTGTGCCCAAAACTTTAAGGTTATATTTTTTTAATATTCCGAGTTTTGCCAGATCAACACCGCAGTTTAATGCAGTCTGGCCCCCGAAAGAAAGCATTAAGCCGTCTGGCTTTTCTTTTTTAATCACTTTTTCAACAAAATAAGGACTTACTGGTAAAAAATAAATTTTATCGGCCATGCCTTCGCTGGTCTGTATAGTTGCTATATTCGGGTTTATCAAAACTGTTTTAATGCCCTCTTCTTTCAGGGCTTTTAAACATTGCGATCCTGAATAATCAAATTCCCCTGCTTCGCCTATTTTTAATGCACCTGAACCCAAAACCAAAACTTTTTTCGGTTTAATCATTTTACAAAACCAGCTCCCATATCAATTTAATACATGTCAAAACAACCACAATAAGGAAAAGTTTCCTGACAAATCTGTTTCCTTTTTTTATTGCAATATGTGCTCCGAGATAAGAACCCGCACATCCTGAAACAATCATAATCAATGCAATCCGGTAATCAATTATTCCTGCTGCAATAAAAACAACAGTCGCAAACACATTGCTTATTACTGCAATTAATGTGCTATAAGTTGCAGCCTGTAAAAAGGACAAATTCTCTTTTATAACAAAATACATTCTTAAAAAAGAGCCAGTAGCACTCCCTACAATTGAACGGTAAACTGCAACTAATAACATAATCATAGATGACATCACAGGATTGGATTTTTTAGTTACTTTTTTTTCTTTTAAGCCAAGGTCTTTTTTAATCAGAAAAAAGACACATAATATAAGCAATACTATCGAAATTACAAGCTTGAGAATATCTTTGTTTAGATTAACAACAATCACTGCCCCGATAATTGCTCCGATGATTGAAAAAACAGAATATATTAACAGATTTTTCATTTCTGTCTTGACGCTTTTCATGTATTTCAAGCATGAAGCTCCGCTTGCGAAAATCCTGTGCAGCCTGTTGGTTGCAACAGCGATATTAGCAGGAATCCCTACAAGGAACATGACCGGCAATATTAATAGAGATGCTCCTCCTACGCTGCTAGCATACAGATTCCCGAAAAAAGTTGCAACAACTAACAATAAAAGGTTTAGTGTTTCCATTTTATTTTTTCCTTATCAGCTCCAAAAACTCATCAAACAAATGCTCAGTATCAACAGGACCGGGTGTGGCTTCAGGATGGAACTGCACACTCCTGAACAATCCGGACTTATGAATAATTCCTTCATTAGTGCCGTCATTTGCATTATAGAACCACTCTTCCCATTCTTTTGGGAGAGTTGCGTTATCAACTGCAAAACCATGGTTCTGTGAAGTGATGTAGCATCTCTTTGTTTTTCTTTTTATGCAGGGCTGGTTCTGTGACCTGTGGCCGTATTTCAACTTATAAGTATCTGCGCCTGCAGCCAATGCAAGTATCTGGTTGCCGAGGCAGACTCCAAACACAGGTGTTTTTTCTTTTATTAATTTTTTAACATTTTCAATAGTTTTAGTACAGAGCTTAGGGTCTCCTGGGCCGTTTGATATTATTACGCCTTCATATTCTGTGTCTGAGAAGTCATAATTCCAGGGAACCCTTATAACAGAGCATTTTCTTTTTAATATTGATCTAATAATATTATACTTCACACCACAGTCTATAAGCAGGATTTTTGTTTTCCCGTTCTCATAGACAATCGGATTGCTGCATGAAACTTCATTAACTAAATTCCTGGTATTCGGGTCCTCAAAAGGAATATCTTTTTCAAAAACAACTTTGCCGAGCATTACTCCTTTTTCCCTGAGCTTCTGCGTCAAAGCCCGGGTATCAATGCCGCAAATTCCGGGAACCTTATTCTTAACCAGCCACGAGGACAATGATTGCTGGGCATTCCAGTGACTGTAATCTTTGCTGTAATCACTGATTATTAAACCGGTTATATGTATCTTTTCAGATTCAAAGAATTTCATCAGCTTGCCCTCTTTTTCCTGAGATGGAACACCGTAATTTCCTATTAAAGGATAGGTCAAAACAAGAATCTGGCCGCGATAAGAAGGGTCTGTCAAAGATTCAGGATAACCCACCATCCCTGTATTAAAAACAACCTCTCCGGCAACACTTGAATTATACCCGAAAGAATATCCCCTGAACACTGTGTTATCTTCGAGCACAAGCTTAATTTTCTCCATCTTAGAACTAGATTAATGAGAGATTTTTTTTATTTTATAAAGATTTGGGTGTTGGAATGAATAAATATTTAAATATCTGTAAATGTTCAATATTAACTTCTTATTATTTATTATTAGAATATTAAAAACATATATAAATTCAAATTTACTTTTAAATTTAAATGGAATTAAAATATTTAAGCAAATTAAATGAAGATATTATTGAACAATATATGAATTTAACAAATGAAGTTATAAAAAAAATACATTCAATTGGTTTTATAAAAGATTTAGATTTTAAAGCAACAAAAAAATTTTTGAAAAGTAAGATCTCAAAACCAAAATCTGCTCTTCTACTATTATTTGATAAAGGAAGAATAATAGCTACAGGGTATATTGGGCCCTCGGGTCATGATACTACTCAACATTATGCACAAATTTCCAAAGTAATGGTTGACCCAAAGGTTCAGGGAAAGGGTTATGGCAAGAAAATAATGGCTGAACTGGAAAGAAAGGCAAAAGAGATTGGATATTCACATATACTTATAGATACATGGAATGTTGATTATATTGTTAGATTCTATAAAAAATGCGGTTACAGACAAGTTGGGATTATTCCTGATTTTGTGAAATATAAAGGAGAATTCCATGATTCTTATTTGTTTGCCAAAAAATTATAGACAGTTGGTTCAGAAGTGAATTTTTCTAATAAAAAAAATAAAAAATCAATTTTCAATAATGAGTTCTTCTTGTCCTGGGTCTTTTCCCGAATCTCCTGGAATTATTGAATTTATTATTTCTCTCCTGGAATGCAATTACAACTCTTTCTATATAAGGTGTTTGCTTTTTTTCAATATTAAGGTCATTATCCCTAAGAACCCTTGAAAAATTCTCATGATCTCTCTCTGAAAGCAAATTTATAACTTTGCCCTCGTTTCCTGCTCTTGCAGTTCTTCCGATACGGTGGATATAATCCTTGCTGTCTTTAGGGATATCAAAATTATAAACATGTGACACGCCTTTAATATCCAGGCCGCGGGCAGCAACGTCTGTGCATACAAGAACATAAATATCCTGCTTATAAAACTGATTCATTGTCTGTGTTCTTTTGGCCTGTGAAAAACCGCCGTGTATTGCAATAGCATCAATATTGTTCTTTTTAAGGTTCCTTGATACAAAATCAACGCTTTTTCTTGTATTGCAGAAAACCATTACCAACCCTGGGTGCTCCAGTTTAAGAAGGTGAACAAGCAATGAAAACTTTAATTTATTTTTTACATCAAAATAAACCTGTTTCATCAGCTTGGGATCAACATAATTTTCTGCAGAGATTTTAACAGGTGAATTCATATATTTTCCTGCAAGATGATAAATATCCGTTGAAATCGTAGCTGAAAATAATAATGTCTGCCTCTTAACTGAGCATTTCCTGATTATTTTTTCAACATCATTCAAAAATCCCATATCCAGCATCCTGTCTGCCTCATCAAGCACTAATGTTCTAACCTTAGACAGGTTTATAGTGTTCCTGCTTAGATGGTCAAGAATCCTGCCTGGTGTGCCGACAACAACGTCTGTCCTGCAAAGTTTCTCTATCTGCGGATTAATGGATACACCTCCATATATCGGAGTTATACTTAACTTCTTGTATTTTGAAAATTTTTTCAACTCTTTAGAAACCTGTTCAGCAAGCTCTCTTGTAGGTGTTAAGACTAATGCCTGGATGCCTTTTCCTTTTTCAGAATTCTGGATTATTGCAGTGGAAAAAGCAAGTGTCTTGCCAGAGCCTGTTTTCGAGCCTCCGATAACATCTTTTCCTTCAAGAATTAAAGGGATTGATTTTTCCTGTATTTCTGTTGGTTCTTCAAAATTTTCTTCTTCTATTGTTCTTAGTATATTGTTACTTATACCTAATTCATAAAACTGTTTCATATTTTATTACCTCGTATTCAAAAAGATTCAAAAGAAAAAGTCATATGCACTTTGTTAAAGCCAAACGCTCTTTCTTCAGGCTTTATAATAAATATTTTATAAAGCAGTCATCTCTTATCTCTAAAACACAATGAAAAAGAGGTTATTTATAAACTTATCTATTATTACCACTAATTAATGATTATTAACAGGGTTCAGAAAAGTTTTTATTGTTCAATTAATATTAATAATTCAAACAATGAAAAAATCAATTTATATTTCACTAATATTAATCGTATTATCTTTTATTACTTCAATTTATTTTTATCCCAGACTGCCTGATAAGATTGCGTCTCACTGGAATGCTATAGGAGAAGTAGACGGTTATTCATCAAAATTCTGGGGATTGTTTTTACTGCCGCTTATCTCTGCTGCGGTATTTGTGCTTTTTATTTTCATACCTAAAATTGACCCTCTGCAAAAAAACATTTCTAAATTCAGGCAATACTTTGATTCTATGATTTTGTTAATTATTCTTTTTTTCATTTATGTTTATTTATTGATGCTCTTCTGGAATCTTAATTTCCGGTTCAATATGATGCAGATGCTTGTTCCTGCTTTTGGTGTGCTGTTCTTTTACATGGGAATAATAGTTGAGAAAGCTAAGAGGAATTATTTTGTAGGCATAAGAACACCATGGACTCTTGCCAATGATAAAGTATGGGATAAGACACATAAACTGGGCGGAAAATTGTTTAAGACATCAGGAGTTATAGCTTTGATTGGTGTGTTTTTTGAGAATTATGCATTCCTGCTGATGATTATTCCTGTTATTGTTGCTTCGGTTTTTTTAATAGGTTATTCTTACTGGGTATTTAGAAAAGAAAAATAAAATTAATTTAAGACCTATGTATTGTCTATTTTTTATTCAGTTCCTGGTAAGCCCTGTATCTTTGGTAAGCTTCTTCCAGTTTATTGAAATAAGTTTTCTGCCCGAAGGATTCAACAGTTCCTACTGAGACACTAAACTCCATTTCCTCCGGCTGGTTTTTCATTATCTGCTCCTGAGTCCTGCCTGCTTCCCTCTCTCTTATATAATAGTACACTCCCTGGAAAAAGTCATCTGCACTTAATTCTTCTGCCAGCTTAGTTACTGAAGCTGCTGGAAAAGCTATAAAATATGATTTTAACTTTCCAAGGACAGATGCATAACTGGCATCTTTTACAGGATCTAAAAACCCTTTATCAATCATGTCATTAACAAGTTCACCAGCCCATTGCCCGTTTTCAATTGCCCATTGTACTTCATCTGCAAATTGCTCTTCATAGGTTGCAGGATCTTTACTTTCATCCTTGAATTCCTTGAGTATAGTCTCTCCGATTTCCCATTTCAGTTCTTTGTCTTTATCTTTCCATTTAGTATGGAACCAGTTGACAGGATTTAAGTTAGAGGTCCATTCCCATGCTGCAGAAGCAGAATCTTTCCAGTCTCTGTTTGTTATTTTTTTAAGTTCAGGATACCATTTTTTCCCGTCTGCACTGAACATTGGCGAGCCATCGCTTTTCTTTGCCATTGCTATTTTCATAGTCTGCTTTTTATATGGCTGCACTTTTACTACTTTGACTTCAGTTGGTTTCATATTATTGAATGTATCTTCTAATTCAACTGCATTTTCAAGGTCAATGTTTGCCTTTTTATAGATATCCAGAACACAGTCTTCACCTAATTGAGCAAATCCTTTCCTGCACTTGCATTTACCTGTTAAAAAACTATAATACTGGGTTTTTGCATCAGGGCAGTTTCTCATCTGGGCAAGCTCTGGGTTAGTGTTTCTTCCTGAAACAAATGTCCCTGATTCAAGCCTTTTTGTATAAGAATTAAAATAGCCTTCTGCGCAAGTTTTCCTTTTATCATAATCAGTTATGTCTATGCATTGACCTGAAGTCATTGCAAACTCAATAGATTTGGATTTATAAGTTTCTTTGCCGGTTGCAACATAAGCTGTCATATAACTTTCAGCTGTTCCACCTGTTTTGATTTTTACCTTAAAAAATTTAGTCACTAAAGTCAGCCATTCGTGTCTTTTTTTTGCGCTCATTAGAGCATATTTCTCAGCTTCACTCCTGTCTCCTGCATTTAAAGCGCAATGAGATGTAACCAAAGCTGCATCTGCATTGCTTCTAGTGCCTTTAAAACATTTGTATGCAGAATCATAGTCACCTGTATTGCAGATGCTCAGGCAATCTGTTTCAGTTGCTGTCCCCATCTCACCTTTTGGAGAGGATGCGGCATAAACTAATGCTGAAAATGAAAAAACAAGTATTAGTGCAATTGAAAAAATAATTGTTTTTTTCATTCTTCTGCCTCGCTAGCACGCTGTCTGCACGCATCTTTGCTGCGGCTGCTGCTCAGTTTATCACAAACGCTTGGATCTTTAAGTTTTTTTGCAACAGACTCTATGCAATTATCCGAAACCTGTGGCTCTTTTTCCTTCATCATTTTACAGATATCTGCATTTGATTTATCTAAAGCCACAGTATAAAGACAATTATTGGAATTATACTCGGAGTCTATCTTTGTGCAAACATTCTCATCCTTTCTTTTTTCTGCAATTGCCTTTAAGCAGTCATCCTTATACATGTCATCATCTACATGTTCACAAAGTTTCAGATCATCTGTATTTCCAGCAACTATTGATAAGCATTTATCTTTATCACCTTCAATCTTGTCACAGATTTCAATGTCGGGCTTATAAACTACAACACCTGCATAGCAGTAATCCCTTTGAACCCTATCAGGGATATTCTCACATATTGTCTCATCTTCTTTTTTGATTGCAACACTGGAATAACACCGATACTTAATATTCTTCTCTTCATTACTTATCTTGTCACATGTTGTCTTCTGCCCAAGTTCCGTAGCTATTTTGTTATAGCAATTAGCCTCATTTGTCAAATCATCAACATCAGCACATATTGTCTCATCTTTTTTTAGTAATGCAATCTCACTTAAGCAGGGATCTCTTTTTCCAGGATTATCTATCATTTTGCAGACAGTTGGATCTTCTTTTGCCCTGGCAACATCAGTAATACATACATTCATCTTATCTTTAGTAGATATGTCCTTGCAAATATCAGGATTTTGTGCTTCTCTTGCTACAGCATTTAAGCATCTGTCAACTCTTGTCCCGGATTTGTCTTCTAATTTTTTACACAGCTCAGGGTCTTTTTTTTCCACAGCTTCCAGTATCTCAGAATCAAGCGCAAGAATCATCTCACAGCCAGTTAATGCAACTATCACAATTACCAAAAATATGTATTTGTACATAATAACACCCCCTTATAACAGGAAATAGTTGTATTTTACTAATAAATGTTTGGGTTTTGAATTTGTAATACTAGCAATATTTTTCTATACTTTTTTAAACAATCCCTTATTTCTTTAACCAGAGGTGAATCTCATGCAAATAAACAAAATAAATGATTATCTTTTTGAAGTCCCTAAACAAGGGAAGATGAATGTTCCTCTTAGAATTTATACTTCTGAAAAAATGCTTGAGCAATTAAAAGGAGACAAGTCATTGCAGCAGGGAATGAATGTTGCATGCCTTCCTGGAATTGTAAGGGAAGCTTTAATGATGCCTGATGCACATCAGGGATATGGTTTTTCTATAGGCGGAGTTGCTGCTTTTGATTTAGATAAAGGTATAATTACTCCTGGAGGAGTGGGTTTTGATGTGAATTGCGGACTCCGTCTATTATCAACTAATCTTAAAAAAGAACAGGCTAAGCCTAAAATAAAACAATTGCTGGATAATCTTTTTAAGAATGTACCTTCAGGTGTCGGCTCTGAATCAAAGATCAGATTAGATGATTCTCAATTGGATGCTGTCTTAAATAATGGCTCTAAATGGGCTGTTGAAAATGGCTATGGAAACGAAGATGATTTAGAGCATACTGAATCCAAAGGCAGATTAGATGATGCAGACGCAAATAAGGTAAGCCATAAAGCAAAGGCTCGCGGCAGAAAGCAATTAGGTACTTTAGGCGCGGGAAACCATTTTTTAGAAGTACAATATGTAGATGAAATTTATGATCCAGAGATTGCAAGAACATTTGGAATTACTGAAAAAAATCAAATTACTGTTATGATACATTGTGGTTCTCGCGGCTTGGGTCATCAAGTTTGTTCTGACTATTTGAGAAGAATTGAAGACGCATATCCGGAGATAATGGCAAAGCTTCCTGAGAAAGATCTAATATATGCTCCATTTAATTCACAGCTCGGCCAGGATTATTTTAAGGCAATGAGCGCTTCTGCTAATTATGCATGGGCTAACCGCCATATAATTGCGCATTTTGTAAGAAAATCATTCCTGCCTTTATTCGCAGATGCAGAATTAAAAACAATCTATGATGTTGCGCATAATATTGCAAAGATTGAAGAGCATGAAATTGAGGGTATAATGAAAAAATTAATTGTTCATAGAAAAGGAGCTACACGTGCATTTCCTCCTGATCATGAAGAGATTCCAAAGAGTTATAAGAAGATTGGCCAGCCTGTAATTATTCCGGGAAGCATGGGAACAGCTTCATATTTATTAGTAGGTACACATGAAGGTATGAAAAACACATTCGGAAGCACAGCTCATGGTGCAGGAAGAGTAATGTCAAGGCATGATGCAATAAAACAATTCAGGGCAGATAAAGTAAAATCACAATTAGAAAAACAGAATATATATGTTAAATCAGCCTCATGGAAAGGTATTGTTGAAGAAGCGCCCCAAGTCTATAAAGACATTGACGAAGTGATTAAAGTCTCAGATAAAGCTGGAATCGGCAAGCCTGTTGTAAGAGTAAGGCCTCTAGGAGTTATAAAAGGATAGAAAAAGTTAAGGTAATCTTCTCATTAATTCCATTATTTCACAATAATGCTTTTTTATTTCTTCACAGCTTCTGAACTGGCAGGCTAATTTTGCAAGCTCATCACAAATTTTAATAAGGTCTTCTTTAGTAGGGTTATTAAAATCAGCTTTAATTTTACTGAACTGGGTTTTTACTATAGCGACAACTGCTCCTCTTGTGTAAACTTTGCTGTCTTCTTCAGTAGCTCCTACTTTATCTTCCAACAAACCCTTGTGAGCCTGGTAAAAGCATTCAATAATAGCATCCCTCACTTCAATAGGGGTAACTTCTCCTGATAAATCCACCCCATAGATTTTTTTACCCTTAAAATGAAATTCCGGATAAACTAATATATTAATTTTTCTGTTTTTTGCAATTTTTAACAAAAAAAGGATAAATCAATCCAATTCCACATAAAAGAAATATGTTGCCTCACCAGAATCCTTGTTAACAGGGACCAGGAGCTGGAAATCAACTATTGTCCCGTTAAATCCGATTACATCATTGTCCATTATTACAGTGTATACTACATTGGTCTCATTAGTGCTTAATAACACATTCCAGAAAACAGACTGGGAAGTTGTGCTGTTATATGTCCTGGTTGCCCTGCAGTTGCTCATTGTCCTGCTGGCAATACTGAAAGAAGGATGAGATATATTTGTAAATGTGTCATTTATCCTGTCAGAGGTTGTATTTGTTATGTTCAATAATGCTTCCTCATCATATATCTGCGTCTGGTTTGTGCAGTTTATATTGCTCCAGTCACTAACTGTGTTCCTTGTTGCGACAATTTCACCCACGGCATCAACCAGGTTCCAGTCATAGAATGTCTGGCCTCCGGCATTTTCAAGGACAATGCCTCCTGTTACACTCCCATAGTAGCCCTGCCATATCCCTGTAATCTGGGTCATATCAACAGTGATTAATGTCACATTGCCTGCAACAGCAGTTGCATTTGATGCATTGCTTGCAGCTGACCTTCTTGAAGATTCTCCTATTGTTATGCTTGTACCAACAGGATCAGAAAAAACATTCATAGAATGATATATCAGTATTCCTGCTACGAGGATAAATAAAATAATCTCCTTATGCCCTTTCTCTTTATGCCCTTTTTTCAATAGTTTCACCTAAATCTTGTTTAAAAAATTATAATAGTGGTTTTTCTTAGGCTGTATTTTAATTTCATTGATTACCTGGAAAATCCTGTATGTTGTGATTCCAAGCTGATTTGCAATATTTTCAATAAAAACCCCGCTAAGATAAGCATGAACAATATGATAATACCTGAACATCTGCGGATTTATTTTTGTATTAATGAATTTAGAAGTATAGTACTGTATTAACTGCCTTACCCTTTTTTCTGATATTTTCGGGCTTTGTCTTGTTGAAATTACATAATCATCAGCTGATAGATTATTTCCTTTGATATAGAAAGCCAAGTCCTGTGCTAATTTCAGGGAGATTCTTGCAAACCTTGTCTTTTTTGTGTCAGGATCCAAAATCTTTATTTTGTTTGAGAATATATCTGCGACCTTGATTTCAATAAGCTCAATTAATGTGCACCCTGTTTCATATAATATCTTAATCATGAGCTTATCCCTCATATCCTTTATCGAGGACAATAAGTTCTTTAATTCATCAATAGAGAGATATTCAAGATTAGAGCTGCCGCTATTTTCAATTTTCATTTTAAGAGTTTCTTTTTCAATATATAAATTTGGAAATTGATATATTTTTTACATAT